>WFNC01000296.1 GCA_015488785.1 Flavobacteriales bacterium
ATACAGTTGGGTAGTTTTAAAGATGCATATTTAGTTAAGTTTGAATAATTTTTCTTCGTCATGCAAAAAATAAAAGTCCTTTATATTTCGAGTTGGTACCCCAGCAAAGAACATCCAACTTTAGGAAACTTTGTACAGAAACACGCTGAAGCTGTTCAACCTCATGTCGATTTAGAAGTTTTATATATAACTTCTTCTTCAACTGATTCTATAGAACATTCGATTATTAACAATGTAAGTACAACGATTGTTTATTATAAAAAAGTTACGTCTAAAATCCCTTTGATATCTAATTTAATGAAATACAAGAAATCGATGGAAGCTTTTGATAAAGGCTTAGATTACTTGGAAAAAGAAAGGGGTTTTTCTAATTTTGATTTAGTGCATTGTAACGTTAGTTTTCCTGCAGGATATTTTGCTTTAGAATTAAAAAGAAGAAATAACATTCCGTATATACTTACCGAACATTGGACTGCATTTACCAAAGGAATAAATGGCTATCAAAAATTTAGTTACCTCACTAAAAAAGCCATACAACAAACCGTAAAAGAAGCTAGTTTACTATTAACCGTATCTGAATCACTAAAAAACGACATGGTTAACTTAGGTTTGAAACAAAAAACGAAGATTATTCCAAACGTTGTCGATTGTAACCTGTTTACTCCAATAGAAAACAAAACCAATACAAAAATTAAGATACTCCATGTTTCGACAATGGATGAGGAGCAAAAAAATGCTTCTGGTATTTTAAATGTTATAAAAAAAATAAGTGAATATCGAAGTGATTTTGTATTACAGCTTGTTTCAGACGACAATTTTGAACAGACCGAAAATAGAATAAACAAACTTCAAATTTCAGCTTTTGTACAATTAGAAAGAACTAAAACAACTGCTGAAATAGTTAAGTATTTTCAAACGGCAGATTTCTTTTTATTGTTTAGTAATTACGAAACTTTTTCTGTCGTTCTTGCCGAATCTTGGAGCTGTGGAGTTCCTGCTGTATATTCAAATTGCGGAGGTTTAACGGCTATAAACAATTCTGATTTAGGAATACAAGTCGAAATAAAAAATGAAGCAGCACTCGAAAAAGCGATTGTAAATATGTTGAATAACCACACGACTTATGACAGTAGCATTATCAGAAAATTTGCGCTAGACAATTTTGATAAAAAAATTATAGGAAAGCAGCTAGTTGATGCTTACCAAACTGTTTTGCAAAAAAAAAGCTAATTACAAAAAGTAAACTTAATGCAATTAGCTTATAGTTTATTCGAATTTAAACCTATTTATATTGTTCCGATTTATTTGGAAAATCTTGACTTTTTACGTCTTTGATATAACGTTCAAAAGAACCTTTAATTTCATCAAACAAATTATTGTACCTTCTTAAAAAACGAGGAGAAAACTCTTTCGTAATACCTAACATATCGTGCATTACCAATACTTGACCATCTACATCACCACCAGCTCCAATTCCAATTACAGGAATATTAATACTTTCGGCAACTTGTTTAGCCAAACCAGCTGGTACTTTTTCCAATACCAAAGCATAACAGCCTGCTTCTTCCAATAATTTTGCGTCTTCTAAAAGCGTTTTAGCTTCTTCTTCTTCTCTTGCTCTTACTGTATAAGTTCCAAATTTATAAATCGATTGAGGGGTTAATCCTAAATGCCCCATTACAGGAATACCTGCAGAAAGAATACGATTTACAGACTCAATAACTTCTCTACCTCCTTCCAATTTTACAGTATGTGCTTCTGCTTCTTTCATTATGCGAATAGCCGATCGTAAAGCCTCTTTAGAATCTCCTTGATAAGTTCCAAAAGGCAAATCTACAACAACCAAAGAACGTTTTACAGCTCGTATAACCGATGCAGCATGATAAATCATTTGATCCAATGTAATTGGCAATGTAGTTTCGTGCCCTGCCATAACATTTGAGGCAGAATCTCCTACCAAAATAACATCCATCCCAGCTTGATCCACAATGGTAGCCATAGAATAATCATAGGCTGTTAACATCGATATTTTTTCTCCACGTTGTTTCATTTCTAACAAAGTGTGGGTCGTTACTCTTTTTACTTCTTTATATGTTGACATAATTATTTGTACTAATATTTTTATTAAGCTATTGACGCTCCAGACGTTGAAAACTTACGATCTACTTTTTTAAACAATCCTTGCAATACTTTTCCTGGTCCAACTTCGGTTACAGAAGTTGCTCCATCAGCAATCATTGCATGCATAATTTGAGTCCATTTTACAGGAGCTGTTAATTGTGCAATTAGATTTTCTTTTATTTCAGACTCTTCAATCACCGCTTTTGCTGATACGTTTTGATAAACAGGGCAAGTTGGTTTATGAAACTTCGTGTTTTCAATTGCTTTAGCCAACTCCTCTCTTGCTGGTTCCATTAATGGAGAATGAAAAGCCCCTCCAACAGGCAATAATAAAGCTCTTCTCGCTCCTTTTTCTGTCGCCAATTCACAAGCTGCAGTTACCGCTTCAAAAGTTCCAGAAATGACTAACTGCCCTGGGCAATTATAATTTGCAGCAACTACAACACCTTCGGTTTCTTCACAGATTTCTTCTACCACACTATCTTCTAAACTTAATATTGCAGCCATTGTCGATTTTTGTGTTTCACAAGCTTTTTGCATCGCCAAAGCCCTTGCCGAAACCAATCTCAATCCATCTTCAAACTCCAAAACGCCATTAGCAACCAAAGCCGATAATTCTCCCAATGAGTGACCTGCAACCATTTCTGGCTGAAACTCCTCTCCCATTACTTTCGCCAAAATTACAGAATGCAAAAATATAGCAGGCTGCGTCACCTTAGTTTCTTTCAACTCTTCTGGAGTTCCTTCAAACATTATATCTGTAATTCTGAATCCTAAAATTTCATTTGCTCTTTCAAACAATTGCTTTGCAACTTCTGATGCTTCATAAAGGTCCTTACCCATTCCTACAAATTGAGCTCCTTGACCTGGAAAAACGTATGCTTTCATATTCTTCTAATTATTTTTATACTAATCAACTGCAAAAATAACCTAAAAACTAACTTTACCCTCTTTTATTCCATAATTTTTGAATTTCTTGGGCGTTCGAGCGGGCTATCCGCACTCGCTTTTTTTGTTCCGTAAAAAAAAACGGAACAAAAAAGAGCTCAAACAAAGCTCCTATCCCTAACGCAAATCAATCCCCCTTTGTCCCCCTCCGCCAAGGAGGAAATGGACTTTGTTTTTTAATTTGGAATGAATTTAGTTTGTTGATGTTTTGTTACTCTTTTGATTTTGATGTTTAATTTGTTTTAAAACTAAACTTGGTCTAAAATTTAACCTTAAAAACAAACTTGGTCTCCCTTGGCGGATAGCCTGTTCCGTTTTTTTTACGGGAGAGATTTAGTGGGATTGACTGTTTTGTGGGGAGTTTGTTTTGTGATTTACTGGGGTTTGTTTTTCTTGATGTGAGTGCAAACCAATTCTTCTTTATCCTCTTTCACCAAGAGGGAAAATAGACTTTGTTGATTTTTGAATTGACTTCTTTTAACTGTCAACTTAGCGTTAGGGATAGGAACGGTAGCTTTTTGATTTTTGAAAATTAGTTAATCTTGGCTGAAAAGAGCGATTTTATGAGCTCCTTTTTGGCTTAGATTAACTTTTTTGAAAATCAAAAACTACAAGTGGATAGCCCGCTCGAACGCCCAAATAATTGTAAAAAAACAAATAGGCGATGAAATATTCTTGATAAACTGATGGAATTGAAACTGATTTTTAAAATAGTTGATAAAATTTTGATATTTTAACAAACAACTTGAATAGTTTATGTTATTTTTGCACTGAAATTTACCTTACGGTAGAAAATATACACAAACTGAATAACGATTTGGTTTGAATGGATGCTAAAGATACTACACACTATGGAAGTTAAAAATATTTCTGAAGTCCAAAACGAAAACTTAGGTGTTTTGGCTCAAATGACAAGTATGGGACATGAACAGGTTCTATTTTGTCAAGACAAGGAGGCTGGATTAAAAGCTATTATTGCGGTTCATAATACTGTTTGTGGACCTGCTCTAGGTGGTACTAGAATGTGGAATTATCAATCGGAAGAGGAAGCATTGAAAGATGTGCTTAGACTTTCGAGAGGAATGACTTACAAAAATGCTATTTCGGGGTTGAATTTAGGAGGGGGAAAAGCGGTGATTATTGGCGATTCTAGAACTCAAAAATCGGAGGCTTTGTTTAGACGATTTGGTCAATTTGTAGATAGTTTGGCTGGAAAATACATTACGGCTGAAGATGTTGGTATTTCGCCTCAAGATATGACTTGGGTAGCGATGGAAACCAAGCACGTTTCTGGATTACCTGGTAAAAGTGGAGATCCTTCGCCTGTAACTGCATTTGGTGTTTACATGGGTATGAAAGCTGCTGCTAAAGTTCAGTTTGGTTCTGATTCTCTAAAAGGTAAAAAAGTTGCTGTTCAAGGTGTTGGACATGTTGGAGAATATTTAGTTGCTAATTTGCAAAAAGAAGGTGCTGAAATTTTTATTACCGATATACACGAAGATACGTTGAAGAGGGTTGCTCAAAAATATGGTGCAACTGTAGTTGGTACTGACGAAATTTATGATTTGGACATGGATATTTATGCTCCTTGTGCTTTGGGTTCTACTGTAAATGACGCTACTTTGTCTCGTTTGAAATGTAGTGTAATAGCTGGTGCGGCGAACAATCAACTTGCCGATGAAAAAATACATGGCGAAATCGTTAGGGAAAAAGGAATTATATATGCTCCTGATTTTTTAATTAATGCTGGAGGTGTAATGAATTGCTACGGAGAAGTGTATGATATACCTGCTAATAGAATAATGGCGATGTCTGAAGATATTTATCACACGACATTGAACATCATAAATAAATCGAGGGCTGAGGGAATCCCTACTTATTTGGCTGCTAACAGAATGGCCGAAGAAAGAATAAAACAACTCGCAAATATTAAACAATATTTCTAATTTAATTTTAAAAAAATATTTCCTAATAGATATGCTTAACAGAAGACATTTAAGAATAAAAGCACTACAAACAATGTATGCTTTTTCTCAATCGCACAATACAAACTTGGTGGCAGGAGAAAGAGAATTGATGCATGGGATTAATAAAATGTATGATTTATACGTTTACTACTTAACGATGTTTGACAGCTTTACTCATTTTGCTGCAATAAAAATGGAAGAAGCTAAGCGTAAAAACTTTACTACTGACGAGGATTTGAATCCTAATTTAAAGTTTATAAACAACCGTTTTATCTTAATGTTGAAAAACAATGTTTCGATAAAAAGTGCTTCGTTGAATACTAAAGTGAATTGGAGTGGCGATGTGGAACAAGACGTTTTGCTTAAACTTTATAATTACTTAATTACAACGGATATTTATATCGATTACATGGACTCTGAAGAAGATTCTTTTGAGGAAGATCGTAAGTTTATAATCAAATTATTTAAGAAAGAGATTTGCAATTTTGAATTGCTTTTAGACTATTTTCAAGAGAAAAGTGTTTACTGGCAAGACGATATTGATTTGGTTTGCTCGATGGTGATTAAAACGTTGAAGAGTTATAAATCGCCAGAAGATGATATTTCTCCTATTCTTCCTTTGTTCAAGGATGATGAAGAAGAGTTTGTAAAAAAACTGTTTAGAAAAGGGATTCAAGAATTAGAAAGTAATGAAGAGTTGATTGCTAAATATACCAAGAACTGGGAAACTGAAAGAATCGCTTTGATGGATCTTTTGTTGATGAGTTTGGCAATTACTGAAGCGAAAGCATTTCCTTATATTCCTACGAAAGTAACGTTGAATGAATATATTGAGATTTCTAAATTTTACAGTACGCCAAAAAGTAACACTTTTATAAATGGTGTTTTGGATAAAATTTTTACGGACTTACAAAAAGAAGGTGAAATTAAAAAAATTGGTAGAGGATTAATCAAATAAGGTTGTTATTATGAGAAAAATTATTATTTCCGTCTTGTTAGTTTCTAGCGTATTGGCTAGTTGTAAAATAACTGACAAGAACGAACATAGAGAAGTTACAGCAGATATGATTGAACCAGAAAATCCACCTGTGATGGCGTTTGAAAATGAAACATTTGAGTTTAACGACTTGGCTGTTGGTTCGACTCTTAAAAGTTCGTTTAAATTTACCAATACTGGAAAATCAGCATTAATTTTATTTGATGTAAAAGCTTCTTGCGGTTGTACTGTTCTAAATGGATGGCCCAAAGAACCAATTGCTCCAGGTAAATCGGCAGAAATTCCTTTTGAATTTACGCCTAATGTTACTGGACAAAACAATAAATCGATTTCGATTGTAGCCAATACGGTTCCTTCTACCAAAAAACTAGTGATTAAAGGAACGGTTGTAGGTACAAACTAAATTAATAAAATAAAAAACACGAAAAATGACACTATTACAAGCAGCTGAAGGAGGCACAGGAATGTTAAATATAATAATGATGATTGCAATATTTGCTGTCTTTTATTTTTTTATGATACGACCTCAACAAAAGAAAGCAAAGGAATTAGAAAAATACAAGGAAGGAATTGCAAAAGGAGATCAAATTGTAACCATTGGAGGAATACATGGAAAAGTAACCAGTGTACAAGATACAACTGTGGTAATTGCTGTAGAAGATGGAAAATTGAGAATCGAGAAATCGGCTTTATCAATTGATGCTTCAACAATGCTTAATGCTAAATAAAAATGCTTAAAATTGGACTTACAGGAGGTATTGGAAGTGGAAAGACTACGGTAGCTTCTGTATTTAGTTCTTTTGGTATTCCTGTTTACAATTCGGATATTCGTGCAAAATGGGTAATGCATAATAATACCGAATTGATTGTTTCTATCAAAAATTTATTGGGTGAAAATGCTTATTTAAATGGAGAATTAAATAAGGTTTATATTTCTGAAAAGATTTTTAATTCTAAGGATTTACTTCAACAAATGAATGCTTTGGTTCATCCCAAAGTAGCTGAGGATTTTAAGCTTTGGTGTTTAGAAAATTCCAAGGCTTCATTTGTAATAAAAGAATCTGCCATTCTTATTGAAAGTCAAGCTTATAAAAGTATTGATAAAATAATAGTCGTGAATGCTCCGCTAGCCATTCGTATAAAACGTGTTGCGCTAAGAGATAATATTACAGAAGATGCGATTCAAGCAAGAATAAACAATCAAATAAGCGAAAATGAACGTAATAAATTTGCTGATTATATTATTCATAACAATAGTCAAGATTCATTGATTTTGCAAGTTAAAGAAATCATAAGTGAGCTTAAGCGTATTGCTGTTTAGTTTATATTCTAATTCCAATCATACAGCTAATTGCTCTTTTCTTATCTTGCTAAACTCAATAGAGCAAATTACGATTCTTTAAAATTAATTCCTATAACACAAACATCATCCACTTGCTCTAAATCCCTTTTCCAATTGCTAAAAGTTTCGTTCAAGATTAAATATTGTTCATTCATAGACTTATCTTGAATTTCGATTAATAATCTTTTGAATGGTCTATATTTATATTTTTTTCCATTTTCCCCTCCAAACTGGTCTGCATATCCATCTGAAAATAAGTATAGATTATCCCCTTCTTTTAACTCTATTTCTTGTTGTGAAAAATCACACATCTCATCCAAAAGGCTAATAGATTGCCTATCTCCTTTATACTCTATGAGTGAAAAATCAATTCCTATGACAGAACTTCTTTCTTCTTTTTGCTCTTTCGTCAAGAATTTGGTTCTCCGAACGATCCATAACGGATTATTTGCTCCAGAAAAAAAGACTTTGCCGTCTTTAAAAGCACACAAAGAGATATCCATTCCATCTTTTATTTCTTCGCCACTTTTCGCAAAAGTCTCGACAACTAACTCCCTTGTTTTATCCAACAACTTGGAAGGTTCCGTAATTCCAAACTCTTTTACAGAACGGTTTAGAGCACTTGAACAAACAACACTAACCATTGCTCCGGGGACTCCGTGCCCAGTAGAATCTGCAACCGCTAAAAACTGTACATCATTTTTGTGTTCGCTCCAATAAAAGTCACCAGAAACCACATCTTTAGGTAAGAATAAGATAAAGTTATTTTCACTAATTTTATTGAGTGTTTCAAAAGGAGGTAACATAGATGCTTGTAAACGTTTTGCATACCTTATACTATCAGTAAGGTCTTCATAAACCTCTTCAAGCTCTTCATGTTGTTGTGCTATTTCTATTTTTTGGTTTTCGGCAATCTGTTGTTGCTCTTCGGCAACGTTTTTTTGAATTTCTATTTCTTTTTTCTGTTGTTGAATTTGTTTATTCTTTTTCAACATAAATAAGGCAAACAGAACAACCAATCCAAGACCTCCAAAAAGGGCATATTGTTGCATCCTTTTACTCTTTAGTTCTGCTTCTTGTTTAGCAATTTGAACTTCTTTTATTTTTTTAGCTTTTAAGTACTCTATTGAATCGGCGGCAGCTTGTTTTTCGTATTGAGAACGGTATTCGTATTGAATTAAAGCTTTTTGATTTTCTTTGTTTTGGAGGCTGTCTCTAAATTTAATATAAACCTCTTGCATTTCGAAAGCCTTCTTATAACTCTTACTTTCTTTATATCTCATATATAAAAAATTAGAAACATTCATTCTTAATTGAACCTCATTAAGTTCTAAAGATAATTTATAGGCACTCTCTCCTTTTTTTAACGCTTTATTCAATTCTCTTTTTTCCAAGGCTAATTTCCCCATTCCTAATAAAATTCTCACTTGTATATCTTTACCCCCAGATTTTAGACTAATTGATAAACTTTCTTCTAGCATATTTTCAACTTCTGCTATCATAAAAGACCTATTCATTTCAATCTCCCTACTATCAATCTCTTTATTTATTTCAATACTAGATGAATCTACATTAAGATATTCGATATATGCTTCTGATAAGTTTACCAATGTAGCTACCATATCTTCCTTTAAATTATTTTTTCTTTGCGTAGCTATAGATTTTCTATAAAAATCAAATGCTTTCTTGTAATTCTTATTTTTCAAATAGATACTAGCAATACCTCCATAAGTGTTAGATAATATTTTCATGTTTTTTATTTCTTTTGAAATATCTAACGCCTTCAAATAGTAACCTAAAGCTATTTTATTCTCGCTTTGATTTTCATAAACACTTCCTATACTTTTATAGATAATAGCTAAATCATCTAAATCTTTATTCTTAATGTAACTTTTAATTAATAACTTATAATAATTAATAGCTTTTTGATTGTCTCCTCTAGCTGAATATAAGGTAGCTAAATTACTATAGAGCTTTAATTCTACACCTTTATTTTGACTTTCTTTTGCTAATTTTAATCCTTTATTGTAATACTCAAATGCTTTTGCCTCTTTGCCCAATATATAATAAATCCCCCCAAGGTTTAAATAACCATTGCATATTTCTTTAGGTATATTTAATTCTTTATTAATTGCTAAACTTTTGTTAAAATAAATAATTGCGAGCTCATAATTAGCCTTAGCTTTAGCAATTACTCCCATATTATTATAAATTCCTGCTACATGCTTCTTTTTCCCCATCTCTTTAAAAACTACGATACTAGCACTGAAATAGTCTAAAGCGACATCAAGTTTTCCCATATTAGCATAAACAGCCCCCAAATTTAAAAAAACTCCAGCTCTCCCCTCTTTAAATTCAGGTACCTTTTCATTGGTCGTTAAGTCTAAACATTTCTCAAAATTACGAATTGCTTTTTCAAATTCTCCTCTACGAAAAAAGACCGTTCCTATATTAAAATAAGAATTAAAATAACCAAAGCTATAATTTATTGAGTCCGAAATCTCCATTCCTTTTTTAAAGTATCGATTAGCATCATCAAATTCGGAATGTAAAATACTTAACCTTCCTTTTTGAATTATGAAATTCACACAGTATGCATACTTTCTTTTTTCCTTTGCAAAGTCAAATCCTTTGTTTGCTACCAATACCGCTCTACTTGGATTACTATGCATATACCCCAATGAATTAAACTGATATAAAGCTTCTAACCTAACGGTATCAAGTTTTGTATCATCTTCCCAAACGTTCCAAAGCGAATCTAAATTAGTTTGTGCTTTACCAACAAAACCAACTAGTATAAAAAAACTAAATATTATTATATTCTTTATCATAATCTTTTATATTCTAATTCCAATCATACAAACATCATCCAATTGTTCGTTGTCTCC
>WFNC01000297.1 GCA_015488785.1 Flavobacteriales bacterium
AATTGAAAATAACGGTGTAATTGTATATGATTTTGTTGATAAGTGTGATTGGTCAGGTATTCATCTTAGTACTGCAATAATCTCAGATACTTCTGGTGGGTAATGTTCCACACCTCTCGTATTCTATGGGGTTACACTCCTCACATTCCGAAATAAAACCTTCTCAACATGAAAAACAGCGTAAAGCCTAGGTTTTTTTAGGATTATCTCTTTACAAAAATGAAATAATTGTTTTACAATGCTTTGATTAGCTTTTTTAATTTCTTTGTCAGAAATAGAATCTTTTTCGCCTTTGTTGTAAATTGAAAATAAGGTAACTTTATTTTCGGTAACTTGTACAAAAGTCATAGCTCTAGCACCGCCAGACTTACCTTTTCCTTTAGATTGGATAGAAAGTCTAATTTTATAAATATCATTTCCCAAAGAAATTCCTTTAGTCGGATTTTGGGCTAATTCGTCAAAAAAATGATTCAATTCTATTTTGAAAGATTTGCATATTTTCTCAAACGTTCAGCCGTTGACTCGATTGTTAATTTGAACCAATAAAGCCCTTTTAGTCAGTTCGGGAAAAAGAAAGATTCAAAAAACAATAAAGCTATTTGTTTTGAGGATAACTTAACTATCTTTGCATTATGATTTTAGGAAAATACAACAAATTAATAGCCAACAGAAGTACGGATAACGGATTTTATCTAATAGATGAAAACGAAAATGAAGTATTAATGCCAAACAGATACGTAACAGAAACGTTGAAAGAAGGAGACGAATTAAACGTCTTTGTTTACAAAGATTCTGAAGATCGAATTGTAGCAACCACAGCTGTCCCTACAATACAAAGACATCAGTTTGCTTATCTAAAAGCCAAAGATGTAAATCGAATAGGAGCTTTTATGGATTGGGGATTAGAAAAAGATTTGTTAGTTCCTTTTATAGAGCAAAAAAGTAAAATGGAAGCAGGTAAAAGCTACATTGTTTATTTATTCTTAGATCAAGAAACAGATAGACTTGTTGCTTCTAGTAAGATAGAAGACTTTATCGAAGACGAAGATGTGGACTTAGAAGAAGGACAAGAAGTCGATTTATTAGTCTTTAAGAAAACCGAGTTAGGGTACAAAGTTATTATCAACAACCTATTTGAAGGGCTAATCTATCACAACGAAGTATTTAAAATACTTAATGTTGGAGATGCCCTAAAAGGATATGTAAAACCCTTGCGTGAAGATGGAAAAATTGACCTTATTCTTCAAAAACCAGGCTATAGAAATACAATAGAACCAAACAGTGCTTTAATTTTAGATTTAATAAAAAGTAATAACGGATTCCTTTCTTTAAATGACAAAAGTGATCCCGAAGATATAAAAAGAATTGTAGGAATGAGTAAAAAAGCATTCAAGAAAACAATAGGAACATTATACAAACAAAAATTAATTCTAATCGAAAAAGATGGTTTGTATTTAACAAAAAACAGCTAAATTATTTTAAAATAACATGATTCTACAGGTTTTGTTGTGGGAATAAATTTAATTTTTCGTAAAAAGGATATGGTTTTTGTATTTAATGAATTTAAGAAGAATTAAAAACAACATTGTACATAATACATAATACATTTTACATGAAAATCGATTGCAATATCAAACTTTGAGGTACTTCTAAATTATACTACATTAAAATCGGAAAAATAAAAAATGCTAGCAGAAATAATTACAATTGGAGACGAATTATTAATCGGTCAAACAATCGACACCAATAGCGCTTGGATAGGAGAGCAGTTAAGTTTGATTGGAATAAAAGTACATCAAGTAACATCAATTACCGACAACGAAAAACACATTCTAACAGCATTAGAAGAAGCAAGTAAAAGAGTCAGTTTAGTCATTCTTACAGGCGGATTAGGTCCAACCAAAGACGACATAACCAAAGAAACATTGTGCAAGTATTTTAATACCGAATTAATATTAAATGCACCAATCTTAGAACATTTAAAAGAAAGATATAAAGCTTTTAATGTTACGTTTTCTAAAGTAAATCAAGACCAAGCTTTCTTACCTAAGTCGTGTACCATTTTACCAAATACAAGGGGCTCAGCAAGTGGGATGTGGTTCGAAAAAAACAAGGTAGTTTTCATATCTTTACCAGGAGTTCCTTACGAAATGAAAGGAATATTGACAGACGAAGGCTTTCCAAAATTAAAAACGCATTTTTCGACTCCAAATGTAATTCATAAAACAGTAAGAACAATTGGCGTTCCCGAATCAAAGTTAGCAGAACTGTTAGTTGATTGGGAAAACAGTTTAGCAAACCATAATATAAAATTGGCTTATTTGCCGTCACCAGGTTTTGTTCGGTTAAGAATTTCAGGAGTCGATACAAACGGAGAAGTAGAGCAGATTATTATTGATAAATTGAATGAATTACCCCATTTAATCGGCGGATATATTTACGGTTTCGAAAAAGAAACGATAGAACAAGTAGTCGGAAATTTATTGATCAATCAAAATAAAACCTTGTGCACAGCAGAAAGTTGTACCGGAGGAAATATAGGGCATTTAATTACTCAAGTTTCAGGTTCTTCCGCCTATTTTAACGGAGGTGTAATTTCTTACGCAAATGCTGTAAAAATAAATGTACTAAATGTAAAAGAAGAGGATATACTTAAATTCGGAGCAGTAAGCCAACAAGTTGTTCAGCAAATGGCTCAAAACGCAAGAAAACTATTGAAATCCGATTACGCAATCTCCACTTCTGGAATCGCAGGACCTACAGGAGGAACAGAAGAAAAACCAGTTGGAACAGTTTGGGTTTCTATCGCATCAGAAAATAAAACGATAAGCAAAATCTATCGTTTACCTTATAATAATAGAGAACGAAATATTTCAGTAGCATCTAGTTACGCCTTAAATTTATTAAGAAAAGAATTTTTAGAAGATTAATTGAAACAATTTTGCTGAAAAAAGCGTTACATTTAAAAGCTATTTAGGCTAACGACTATCCAAGCAAAACCTAAAATTAATCACGACCAATATGAACATTCGATTTTTTATCCTCTTTTTATTTAGTGTTCTATTTACCCATACCTCATTTGCTCAAATATACAACAAAGAAGAATCGTTAAAAGCATTTGAATACCTAAACCTTTTCAGAAAATCACCTAAAGAAGAAGCCAAAAAAATAAACCTAAAATTAAAATCAATAAAACCAGCTCAACCTCTAATCTGGAACGAAACTCTAGCAAGAATAGCAAAAGAAAGAGCAATGGATATGGCAGAGAATAATTACTTTAGCCACCGAGATAAAAAAGGAAGAGCCATCAATTACAAACTAAAAAAAGGAGGCTACGAAATTCATAAATTCTATACAAAAGACAAAAGATTAAATAGTTTTGAATCCATATCAGCCGGCATGCCTACAGGCGCAGAATCCATAGCAAGTCTAATAATCGACGAAGGCGTAAAATCCAAAGGGCACCGAAAACACTTATTAGGCATTGATTATAAAAGAGGATACCCCCAAAACTCAACCCTATACGACTGCGGAATCGCTTTTGTAGATGCATCAGACAGCAACGCTCGGTACCAATCTTACGTCGTCGTCATCATTGCAAAACACGAATATTAAAGTCCCGTTCTTTATCCATTAATTAAAGTCTCTCAAGAGTTGTTTTCTTTTTTATTATTAGGGCGTTTAAACGGGCTATCCACTTGTAGTTTTTGTGTTTCGATAAAGTTAACCTAAGCAAAAAAGGAGCTCATAAAATCGCTCTTTTTAGCCAAGGTTAACTAAGAAGTTGTTTAAAGCTTAATTTCACTTTTAAACTTCAAACAACTTCTAACTCGAAACACAAAAAGCTAACGTTTCTATCCCTAACGCATAACGTAATTACAATAATAGTTCTACTAGCTTTGGTCTATTTCTTTTTATCGTAAAAGGAAAAGTTTTTCGTGTTTAATGAATTTACTAATCAAAAACCAACTAATAACACCTCATACTATCATCAATTAGATGTTGAAATTCGCCTCGCTAAATAAAATTATTTTATGCTTATCCGCCTCTTTCCCCAAAGAAAGATAAATTGGAAATTTGTACGTAATTTAAATGGCCTTTAAATGAATATGAATATAGAACAAAATGAAAGTTTAGAGAGATTGGCTAGCTCCGATAGGAGATCCGCCAACCG
>WFNC01000298.1 GCA_015488785.1 Flavobacteriales bacterium
TTTTGTTCTAGTAACACAGTAGCGTTCATTGTAGCAGGAGCAGCTCCGACTTCAGCGGTTCCACATCTCCAAGTAATTGTAAAGTCATTGTCTGTAATATCTCCAGCTGAAGAAGCTATATTTCCATTATCTGTAATCAATACAATAGGAAATTGTTCCAAGGCAGATACTTGAGCTCCATCAACAGTTGGTGCAGATGTTATTTCAGTACCAAAAGCATGCGTTCCGTTAGAAACCATAGAAAAACCAACATTATCTAGTGTTAAGGTGTTAGCAGGATTATCCGTCCCTATAAAAGTTGCTTCCTCAGATCCGTAACTAAGTTGCCACCGCGTAGAAGACGCTACGGTGAAATTAGAAACGTACATCGGATCAGAAGTATTCGGATTTGCAGACCCTGAAGTTCCTGCATCCCCTGAGATACCTAAACGATAATCATCGATCGAGTTAAAAGTAAATTCGATATTACCACCATCAGTAATAGTCATTCTTAATACTTCATTTAAGTTAACCGCTAAAGGAATCACATTTCGATCTCTAACAGCTTGGGCAAACGTAGATGCGCTCCAAAGCAACAGTCCACTAATTAAAATAGTCATTTTTTTCATAATAATAGTTTTTATGTTTGCTACAATATTAAGAAAAAATTAACAATAGCCAACACCTTACTCAATTATTTTTATCGAACTATTTATTTTACTGATAAGACATCGATATTTAATGATTAGAAAATTAACATAAATTTAAGCTTTTGTTTTTAAGATATATATCGTATTATTGTAGTCATTAAGTACTACAGATATAATCTATTATTATGAAATTAACATTTAGCCTTTTACTTTACATTCTTTCAATGACGATTTATATTGCTCAAGATTTTGAAGTAGCTCCTGTAATTATGAATTTTGAAGCTAATCCAGGGCAAATACAAAAGAAAAAATTAACCATAAGAAATCACGCAAATGTAAAACAATCATTTACCTTTAACTTTGGAGATTACGAAGTCAATGCGGATGGAAAAAAAATAAGGCAGGCAGCAGGCACGTCTAAAAGATCTTGTGCTAGTTGGACTACCGTAACTCCCAATTTGATTGAATTAAACCCCAACGAAGAGCGAGAAGTTACTGTTTTAATGACTGTTCCAAAAGGTGGTTTTTCTACTAAATGGGGAATGATTTACGTGCAGGCAAGTACAGAACAACAAGGAAATGAGATCGACAAACAATTGGCAACAGGTATAAAAGTTACTCCGAGAATTGCGGTATTAATAAGCCAATCACCAAAAGCAAATAAAAATTATAAAGGTAAAATCTATGATCTAAAAGAGGTTACAACCGAAAAAGATAGTTTAAAAACATTTTCTGTCGTAGTTGAAAACACTGGAGATAAAATAATTGAAGGCAGCGTACAGTTATTGTTAGCCAACATGACTACAGCTAATGAAACAAAGTATAAACCCGAAAAAAATAGAGTTTTCCCAGGAGAAAAGAGGACTTTTACGCTAACACTACCTAACAACATTGCGAAAGGAAAATATGTACTGGCAGCTGTTCTTAATTATGGACAAGGATCCAATTTAGAAGGTACTCAACTATTATTGGAATTCAAATAAAAATTTGAAATGAAAATAACTTATTCAATACTTTTTATCCTTATTTCGCTATCCATTTATAGTCAAGATACAATTCGTTCTTATTACCCGAATACAAAAACAGTAAAAGAAATCTATTTTGTAAATTCTGAAAAGGAAAAAGACGGTCAATATAAAATTTATTATGAAAATGGTACGCTTTGGCAAATAGGGTTGTATAAAAACGGATACTTAGAGGGAAAATGGCTTGACTATTATAATACAGGTCAATTGAAACAAGATTTGTATTTCGTAAAAAGTAAATTAGAAGGTAAATCAATAACCTATTATCCTTACGGAGAAACCCAACAAGTAATGCACTATAAAAACGATGTGCAAGATGGAGAATTAACAATATTCTATGAAAATGGTAATTTAAAAGAAATTTCTAATTACACTAACGGTATTCCAAATGGAGAATTTAAAGGGTACTATTCTAATGGTAAACTTAGGTATAAAACAACAATGCACAACGGTTTAGCCAATGGTGATTGGACAGCTTATTTTGACAATGGTAATCGACAAGAAAAAGCTACAAAAATAGATGGAATTTTGAATGGTAAATTTATTGGATTCCATAAAGATTTCTCTGACATCCCTCAGAAAAATTGTTTTTATAAAAACAATTTATTAGAAGGTGAATTTAAAGGATACTACCCGAGTGGAAACTTGATGAATTTTTGCAATTATACCAATAATAAAATAGAAGGAGCCTATCAGGAATTTTTTGATACCGATAGTTCTGTTTTATTTAAAGAAGGAATGTATGAGAATAATGTTAAAACTGGTATTTGGAAAACATATTACCCAAACAATCAAGTCTATTTCTATGGAAACTACAACAAAGGTATAAAAGATGGGAAATGGGTTGTTTATTACAACAATGGAAATCTAAAACAAGAAGGGCATTATAAAAACAATATAGAAACTGAAATTTGGCTTTTTTACACACAAAATGGAACATTATCGCACAAGGGAGAATACTTGAATGGAGAAAGACACGGAAAATGGTCTTATTTTTATGATAATGGAAAACTAAAAGTAGAGCATCAATATATCAATGGATTAAGAAATGGGATAGGAATTGCTTACAATAAAAAAGGAGATGTAGTAGAAAAAGCGCTTTACAAAAATGATTTAATCGTAAAAAATTTAATGCAAAAAAAGTAATTCACAATTCGACATTGAAATAAAAAGAATTTGCAATCGTTATTTATTAAGTTTCTTTTTATCTTTATAATCCTATTACAATTAATACTCATATTCTATGAAAACTTCTACTCTATTAGTTCCCTTTGATTTTACGGCAGTAACAGAATCTGCGACAAAAGATGCAATAACAATTGCCAAACAAACGAAAGCCGAAGTTCACTTGCTTCATGTAGTAAAGAACACTAAAGCGATGCAAGCCGCAAACACAAAACTTGAAGCTTTTATAAATTCAATAAACACTGAAGGAATCAAAGTTATTGGACGAATAGAGGCTGGTAGTATTTATGAGGATATTGGAAGAGTAGCAGAAGAAATTAAAGCTTCGGTGATTGTAATGGGTACGCATGGAGCGAAAGGGATGCAAAAAGTATTTGGTAGTTTTGCGATTAAAGTAATTACGAGTACGAGTGTTCCATTTATGGTTGTACAAGAAAAGTTAATCAATGATAGCATAAAAAAAATTGTTTTGCCAATTACAGCATCTAAAGAAAGTTTGCAAATATTGACTTCTACAGCAAATTTAGCCAAAGCATTAAACGCTTCAGTCGAAGTTGTGTACGAAACTAAAGCTGAAATTGCAACACAAAGAAAAATAAAAAATTACGCTCAAATAGCTCTAACACAATTAGCAGAACGAGGACTAAAAGACTCCAAAGCTTATAAATTGAATGGAAAAGGAACTTATCAGGAACAAATTTTAGATTTTAGTTTACGTCATGATGCAGATTTAATCTCGGTTGCTTATTACACCGAAAAAGTTTTTGCTCAATTTGATACTTTTGCTCAAGAATTAATTACAAACAAACACCAAATACCAACTTTGATTGTGAAAACGGTTGATTCTACAGTAGGTTATTTTTAGATTAATAGATTATTAGTTAATAAAAAAGAATCACCTAGGTGGTTCTTTTTTTTTGTATATTTACAACTAATTATGCAAGAACAGAATACAAACAAAGAGATTGGAGAATTAGAACAAAAGGTAACTCATTTGAGTAAAATGCTTGTCAAATCTTTTGGGTATGCAGACGAAGATCCAGATACATTTTTACAAAATGCAAGAAAGACGACGGAAGCTATTTGTAAATTTATTTACACAAAGGAAATTGGGGAACTAAAAAATAAAAAAATGATGCTCAATGATTTGTCTAGAGCTCTGACAACTCAAAAAGTTATTCCTAATAAAATTGCTATATTAATAGGTACAATTCAAACCTATGGAAATTATGGTTCTCACGCACAAGATGATTTTTCAGAGACAACTAGAGAGTGGATTGCACCTTGTCAAACTGCTTTGGCAAATTTAACAAACTGGTTTTTCTTAGAGTATTTAAACGGAAATGTACCTCAAGAACTGTTGAATCCAATCAATGATTTCTCTGAAGACGTTACCAATCAAAAAAAGACAACTGCTCAATCAGGAACGATAAATAATCGAAACAATGGGAATAAGAATAAGAGTATCATTATAGGTGTGCTTGCTACTCTATTGATTCTGGCTTTAATCTTTTATTTTAATAATAATACAAAAACGAAAGAACAAAAAGAGGATGAATCCAAAGCAATTGAAAATATAATTGTTCCTACACCTAACGTAGAAAAAGAAACGGAACAAGTTATTGAGAAAGTAAATGAACTAACAAAAGATGTAAATGCTAAACGTATTGCAATTTTGTATTTTGATAATAGTTCTGATGACAAAAAATTAAATCAATTGAAAAAAGGGTTGACAGATATGCTCATTTCTGATTTGAGTAAAGTCAGTATGCTCAATGTAATTGAAAGAACAAAACTAGAAGAAATTCTAAAAGAACAAAAACTAAACAATACTTCAAATTTTGATTCTAAAACAGCTAGTAAAATTGGAAAACTATTAGGAGTAGAACACATCATGACGGGAAGTTACTTTGAGTTAATGGGCAGACTAAGAATAGACGCAAGACTGATCGATGTGGAAACTGGAAAAATAATAAAATCGGAAGGTGTTGACGGAGCTATTGGTACATTCTTTGATTTAGAAAAAGCTTTAGTAACTAAAATGGTTGCGGGATTTGAAGTAAAGCTGACTCCAAAAGAAAAAGAAGCTCTGGCTAATAAATCGGAAAATATCTCTTACAAAACAAGTCTTTTGTTTTCTAAAAGCCTCGACATGATTGACAATGGTGATAATCATAAAGCAATAGAAAACTTAGAGAAAATACTAAAAGAAAACCCTGATTTTTTACCTGCTAAAAATGCGTTGCGTAAAATAAAAGTTGAAATTTAAGAATTAACCTATGTTAAAAATATTTATTTCTTTTCTATTACTATTCTTTAGTCTAAGTGCTTTTGCGGGTAAAAGAATTATTGCAATTTCTTATTTTGACAACACAACAGACAACAGTAAATACAATGCTCTATCGAAAGGTATTGCTGATATGTTAATTACTGATTTATCTAAAATAAGTGATTTAGAAATTGTAGAAAGAGAGAAACTAGAACAATTACTAAAAGAAATTAAACTCGGTAACTCTAAATACTTTGATCAATCTACAGCTCAAAAACTAGGAAAAGGACTTGGTGCAGCATCTATTCTTACCGGAGCTTTTTATATCATGGATGAAACATTGAGAATCGATGCTCGATTGATTAATGTAGAAACAGGAAAAATAATCGCTGCCGAAGAGGTTACAGGTTCTAAACGAGATTTTTTTAATCTTCACAAACAACTTGTATCATTGCTTACTAATGCATTTAAAATAAAATACAAAGCTCAAAATTCTTCTTTAATCAATTATGACAACAAAGTAGAATTAAATGCAGTCGTTAATTACTCAAATGCCCTCTCCTATTCTGACAACGGCTTAGAAGAAAATGCGAAGGAAGTTTTAGAAAATACATTAAAAGAAAATCCCGATTTCCTTTTTGCTAAAACGAAATTAGATAAATTAAAAGCTTTTATTGCAGAAAGAGAAAAAGAAAGAAATCGATTGATAGATGAAAGTATTGCTTCTTTTCTAAAAGAGTTGGATACCAGTTCTGTAGATTTTGGACAAAATACACAACAAATTTGGACCAACTTAATGACGAACTACGATTACAATCAAATTTTGAATTTTAACGAAGCCCTCAGAAAAAACAATGTCCCATTACAAAGAAAAATGTACAAAGGATCCAATGCTACCTTTGGTGAATTTATGCTTTACTACGATTGTTTATCTTTATTTATTTTAAAAAAGAATAAACAATTGATAGAACCTTCTAAACTATTTTTGAGCCAATATCCTTTAAGTAATTTTTTTAATAGCGTAAAAACAAATTTGAATACAGCTTTAACAGAGTTAGAGAAAGAAAAAAACGGAAAGGAGAACATAAAAAATGCTTTAGAGTATAGCGAAACTATGGCATATCTAAAATATCTAAACAGTTTAGGCTACTATGCTTATAAACGGTTTATTAGAAAAGAAAATTTCAAAGAGTTTAAGAAAATTTACATTCAAAAAATAATAAATACGGACCATTCTATTTTTAAGAACCTATCACCTTACGATCGTTTTGACGAAATTACGGAGTTTATAGACTTTGCCGAAAAAATGGAAGACAGAGATTTGATGGTTAAAATAAAAGATTTAGCAATCGAAATTTGTGCAGACACCGATTACGAAGACAATGCATACAAACTAGAAGACAGGTTAGATGATTTTGATGAAGAAATGGAAAAACATCAACTAAAATTACAAAAAATAAGAGTAGAGTTAGAAAGTAATGACATTGATAAAGTAAGCCATGCTGTTAGATGGTTTTGGTTGATGAGAGATAAAAATGAAGAAGAATTTATAATAAAGTGGAGTAACTATTACCTCAATTTAAAAGACACGCGAGATGCTGAAAAAGTATATTCTATTCGACTTAAAGCTTATGAAAATATAATCGAAGCATTAAACAGAAAGGGCGATTTTGATGAAATGAAGACTGTAATGGAAAATTATAATAATGATGCTTTTTTAATAAAAAACAAAGACAGAGAATACGACAAAAAAGGGAGAGAATTTAAAGGTTACCTAAGAAACGGTTTAAAAGAATATAAATTATTTGAAAATGACGTATTAAATCATAATATAAAAATTGATTTGTTAATCAGTCGAGCGAAAACCTATCAGGACAATGATCAAATTTACGATGAAATTTTGTGCAGAAAAGAACTTTTAGAGAAATACAATTTTAAGGCAGCTCAGAAAGAATTGCAATATTATTATCTTTTCTTAGCTTACTCTAAAGTTGGACGTTTTACAGAAATGAGAATGATAGCTGATCAATTTAAGAAAGAATACCCTGACAGTCCTTATCTTAGCACCATAAAATCATTATTAACCTATTCACCAAAATGATAAGCAATTCTTCAATAGATTCCGATTTAGAACAAATTTGGAAAGACCGATATGTAAAAACGAAAGAAGCCTTTGAATTATCAAAAGTTGTCATAGAATCGGCTAAAGAAAACCAATATAAAAAAGGGATTGCTTTGGGAAAATTATACCACAGTCTTTTTTCTTTTTGGATGGTTGCAGATAGCGAAGTTTTACCCCCTTTATTTAAAGTCGAAAATATTTTGACTCAATTAAACGATAATTTAGGGCTAACTCGAACTTACAATATATTGGCTTCTGTTTATGATAATTATGGAGATTATAACGTTGCTATAAAATATGGTCGATTGGCAGTTGACTTTGCTAGAAAAGAAAATTTGGATGAAGAAGAGGGAGATGCATATACGACGTTGGGACAAATATATTCTAGAATTGGAGATTATTCTATCGCAATAGAAATGCTAAAAAAAGGACTTGAATTTAGAACAAAATCAAATGCTAAATTTGCCATTAGTTCTTCTTTGAATCTAATTGCGAGAACACATACACTTAATAAAGCGTTTGAATCGGCAATTGAATACTATAATCTGAGTTTGGAACTTCGAAAATCAATTGGAGATACCAATGGATTGCCTTGGACTTACCTGGGTTTTGCAAGTTTATTCTTACAAATGGAACAGTTTGACAATGCGTTGAATTATTATAAAAAAGCCTTAGGAAATAAAAATGAGAACAAACGTTTGGCGCTACTATGCGAAATCGGAATCGGAAATATTTATTTAAAAACAAATCAATTAGACTACGCGCTAAAACACTTAACTACAGCTTTGGATAGTGCTCTGGATTTAAAAATAAAGTCCTTAATTTATGAAATTCACTTGTCGTTATCGAAACTGTTTAATAAAAAAGGAGATACAAGTAAAGAATTAGAACATTTTAAAGCTTATTACAATTTAAAAGAAGAAGTTATTAATACTGAAACGACTAATAAATTGAAAAAGCAACAGATCGCATTCTCTGTCGAAAGAAGTCAAAAAGAAGCTGAGATTTATCAATTAAAAAATGTAGAATTGAAAAAAGCATACAGCATTGTTTCACAAAAAAACAAAGAAATTACAGCTAGTATCACCTATGCTAAAAGAATTCAAGATGCGCTGTTTCCTACGTTAAGTAATTTTTATCAAGAACTTCCAAATTCTTACCTGATTTACAAACCTAAAGATATCGTTGCAGGGGATTTTTATTGGCTTCAAAAAAAGAATGATAAAATATTGTTTGCCGTAGCAGATTGTACAGGACATGGAGTCCCTGGTGCAATGGTTAGTGTAGTTTGCAACAATGCTTTGAATAGAACAGTAAACGAATTTAGAATTACTCAACCTGCTTTAATTTTGGATAAAGTAACTGAATTGGTCAAAGATGCATTCGAAAAAAGTGATGAAAAAGTGATGGACGGAATGGACATTTGCCTTTGTTCTTTTAATAAAGAAACAAGAGAATTAGAATACGCAGGGGCGCATAATCCACTTTATATAATTACTAAAGATAAAGGTAATTTTGAACAATACATTGACGAAAGAACATTAAATAGTGAAGGTAATTATTTAATTACAATACCAGCTAATAAGCAACCAATTGGAGATTTTGACTTTATAAAACCATTTTTAAATCATAAAATTCAATTAAGCAAAGGAGATTATCTTTGTTTGTTTAGCGATGGTTACGCCGATCAATTTGGAGGCGAACGTGGTAAAAAATTCAAGTATAAACCTTTCAAAAATATGCTTTTAGAAACCTATAACCAACCTTTCAAAAATCAAAAACAAGCAATAGAAACCGTTTTTGAAAATTGGATTGGAGATTTTGAACAGATTGATGATGTTTGTTTAATGGGGGTGAATATTGAGTAGTACCCCTACTCTAAAAACGGCTTAGTCAAATTTTCTTTTTCGAACTTCTACCGATGGATTACCTTGATAAATGGTGTAAGCATCTAAATTAGAAGTTGCCACAGAATTGACTGAAAGAATCGCGTGAGAATGACAAGTTACAGCTGGACAAACAACCGCGTGAGCGCCAATCCAAACACCATCTTCTAAAGTAATATCGCCAACCATTAAATCAAAAGATTCGCTTTTGTAATTGTGATTACCACAAAGAAGCATCGCTCCTTGAGAAAGACAAACGTTCTTTCCAATTGTGACCTCTCCCAAATTATCGATCCAAACCTGTTCGCCAATCCAAGTGTTATCTCCTATCGTTAATTTCCAAGGATATTTTATATTTACATTGGGTTTTATGACTACATTCTGACCGACTTTCGCACCAAATAACCTTAAAAAAAACACTTTAATTCCCGTCCATCCATTTAGTCTATTCTGAAAAATAAAAAAATTGACAGCAAACCAAATCAACCGTTTTATTTTACCTCCCGGGTTGTACCAAGAATTATTAAATTTAGATAAATCTGTTTTCTTCATTAAAAAATATTTTTACCGTTGAATTGAGTAACTAATAATGAGCGGATTATTAAAATCTGTTGCGTCAACTTCTACCCAACCCATTTTATCTTCGTATCTAAAAGCGATGTATTTGCTTCCTTCTACGTTATGCCATGTTCCTTTATGACTCAAAGCCAAAGGCATTTCATACCACATTTTTACTCCTTGCTCATTTAAAATTTTCCAATCTGAACTATTTTTTATTTCATCTCCATTGCTATTAGCTTTTAACCAAACTAGCGTCGTTGTAGCACCTAAACCAACATATACAACTTCCTCTTCTGTTAGAATAGAAACTTTATCATTAGACTTTAAACTCAAACTGGGATAATAATTAGGAGAACCTCCATTCAATAAATGAATACTATCATTATTTATTAATTTTAACTCAAGAGTAATTTCATTTTCTCCATCTAAATCAAAATCAAAAGAGTAACTTCCAGTTCCATAAAGGTTTAAAGAATCATACTCAACAGAAATAGAAACAGGAGTAGGAAAAGACATTGTTGTTACAGAAGGATTATCTACACCTATTAGCATAACAGATTTTTTTTCTTCGACTATCATTTCTTTTTTTCGACAAGAGAAGAAAGAAATTAATATAATTGTGGCTATTAAAAAATATTTACTGCTCATTTTTTTAC
>WFNC01000299.1 GCA_015488785.1 Flavobacteriales bacterium
CCTACACTACTCCAAAACCAATCTACATTATTCATATCCGTAGTGTCAGAAAGTTTAAATTCTGTTTGATCTCGATAGCATAAGTAAGATGATTGAATACCTACTGGCTCTGTGACGAAAAAAGAAGGAAAGGCAGGGAGACCTAAAGTTGAACTCATTGCAGTTCCACTAAAAGAATTAACACCTACAAGAGAAACTCCATTGTCGTTATAACCACATCCTACACCTAAAATATTTGGATTATTTATAACTCCCAAACGAGTTACCCCATGTAAAGCTGCGTATATTTTTCCGTTCGGCGCTAACTGAAGTCCACACATTTTAAAACCTACTGTATTCGAAGTTGTTCCTACTACTTGTTTACTTCCAGGAATAGAAGCGTTAGGAAGACTTAGATCAAATTGGTAAATATTAGGATCATACAACGTTGTGCAATATATAATATTGTTATTTGTTGAAAATTCAGCGCTATAAGCATTTAAGCCTATGTTGTTTGAGAATTTAGATGTTAAAATTCCGGTATTATTATTAAAGTCAAAAACCTCTATAGAAGGATTATTTACAATTCCTACTAATTTATTATCTGGAGACACTTTTATACTTCCGAAGCGAGGATCACCTATATTTAGACTAGAACTAACAACAGGTGTTAAATTTACTCCGGATGAAGTAACGCTAAATACATTGACATTTGTAGTTCCAACTTCCTTTCCTATTATCCAAAAATCACAACCATTAGCATGCTTAGCAATACCAGCTCCTTCTGTTGTAGAAGTACCCATTAAATGAATATTTTTATTAGACACTACGACATCTCCTAAGCCTCCATTAAGATTCATATCTACCTCTGAGAATCTTATTCCAGCCCCCCCCGTATTTACATCTATTGTAATAATAAAATAAGCGTCATACCTTTTTGTATTATAATTGTAAGTTCCTGGCTTTGGACAAATAACAGCTGATTGCGTAGAACTAGGACTACCTAATAAATCACCATTACCATTAGCCATTATGTTATGATTAGCATCGTAAACAAACTTACCGTCCGTATAAAAAGCCAAAACTCCATCTTTTCCACTTACAGAAGCACACCCCTCTCCCGTTGTCAAATGTCCATCATTCAATAACGTCGGTGGATCAGTTGAAAAACTTAATCCTGCGTAACTTCCAAAATACCAGTTATTCCCTTCTCCTTGCGCTATTGCTAAAGAATTAATAAATAAAACAATTACGATAACTAGACTAATTCTCATATAAAACATTTTTTTTAACTCTAATCCTATTTAGAACAGAGCTCACAAAATTGACGATTCTTTATGTTGATGGTTGCCTTACTAAGACAAATAGAAATTCAATTAGGTATATTCAATCAAAAATAGACTTATTATTGATAAAATGCAAATACTTTAACCACACTGAAGCAATATTGAACGACAGATAGTATTTTTACTTTTTCAGTTCCATAATCCCAATATGTTATTTGGACTTTAAATTTGGGTAAAATCATAATATCCTTTACAACGATGTAGTGCCAAGAATCTTTAAAGAAACGCCCTTTTTCTTTCCAACTACCGGTTCGGTAAAGTAAAATTATACTTCCATTATTTTTTAAGACAGTAGCTATTCTATCAAACCTAAAGGCTAAAAATGAATCTAAAATTAAACTAGACTTTTGACTCAATAAACTTCGCCCTAATTTTCTAATTTCTAAAGGCCAAGTCATTCCATCCAAAGTGCTTAAACGAAATGTTAATTTTGTATTTTCATTAAAACGAAGGAGTCCTATTACGACAAGACTCGTTCCATTAAAATCACCTTTCGGTTTAATATTATTAGTCCATTCAAGAATTCGATTATCCTTTATAATTTTGTAATGATTAAATTGACCTTCACCATTTTTATAGAGTTCGATAGAAAACTTTACAAATTGGACAATATCATGCGTTGCAGATAAACAGACTAAAGCAGCTATTCCACAGGTGTTTTTAGATTGAAAAATGGCTTTCCCTTCTGTTTTTACGACTAAAGATATACTTTTGATAAAGTCTTGTTTTGAAACGTACCTAAAAACTGACTTTGAATTTAATTCATTTTCAAAAACTCTTATCGTATTTAATGCTATTTGTTGTGCTTCGTTTATAATTTTTAGTTTTATTAATGCTACCTCGGTATTTAGTCTAGGCCTTTATCGTTTATAAATAAAACCTATGTGTCTTTTTTTGTACAATGTACAACGTATTTTGTACAATGACCTTTATACTGCTTGAATTTCAAAAAAAAAAAAAAAATGACACTGCATCAAACCTCGTAGAAGCTATTCATTCAAGTTTAACCTATTTTTTATTTCCTCTTTACTTCCTTCGTTGTCACTAATCCATTTACTATAAGGAACAATCATGACCTCTACGTTCATTCGATAAAGTGTTTGATATTTTCCGACAGGAAATGTAGCTTGAAAAACACCTGGATAACCGACCAAATCTAATGCATAAAGCTTACCTTTTATTTCGACTAACAAATCAACTTCTACACCTGCAATTTCGTAAGCTACATTTACTTTTAAATTAAATTTTTGCAACCAAATTCTAACTTCGTTTAAAAACAAGTCTAAGGTTGTATTTACCTCTGTTTTTTTTCTACCTTGATTTACAAACAACAGATAACGGTGCAATAAATGACTAGAATTAAATGGTATATCTCTTATTGACACATATAAAAATTGATAATTCCGAGCTCTTGTAATCGCTACATTAAAAACGTCTTCTCTATTCAAATAGGTAAATACATTGGCTTTTGTTTCGCTATCCACCACAAACGAAATATGTACTTCATCTCTTTCTTCCCCTTGAAAATGATAAGGAGTTCCGATCAACAAATCTAATTTAGCCAACTCTTCTTTTGAAAAATAATCTGTTACTTGTTTTTGTATTTCTTTTACTTGCTTGGCAAATGGAGAGATAATTCCTACACTATAAATTTCTTCGGATAGGTTTATTCTATTTTTAATATTTTCAAAAATTAATTCAATCTCTTTTTTATTAACTCCATTTTTATCTCGAACACCGTCAACCTCTATTATTTTAATATTTTCTTTTAAATCTGATTGAGATTTATACGTCATTATATTTAAAGAATCGTTGTAAAACGCTCGATTACTAAAACCTATTATGTCGGGCATCGAGCGAAAATGTTCATCTAAATAATGGGCTTGTTCTTGCGATTTAAGCGTTTCCATTACTACATCTAAAATACTTGAATTTCGATAATCCAATAGCTTTTCATGAAATTCTTCGACTTCAAATTTAGTTGCTAATTCTCGTTGTTTCTGATAAGACATAAAAGAAACATGTCGCAATTGTTTTGGGTCGCCAACTACGATAGCTCTATTCCCTCTAAAAAACAAAGGAATTGAACTAGCAATATCACATTGAGTAGCTTCATCTATTATTACCAAATCAAAAAGACCATCTTTCAAGGGGAGATATTGATTCAGTTCTTTTAAATTTACCAACCAAACAGGAAAGACTTTTAAAACTTTTTGAAAATCAATAGAATGAAAAATACTTTCTTTTTCAAATCCTGAATCAGAATCAATAGCGGACATCATTTGCTTTAAAACATGGCGACTATCATCTAATAAAACAAAATCTACAATTTGCTTTTCTTGTACAAGTTTAACGTATTTTTGTAACCACTCGTTCTTAGTCTTAATCAAAAAATCGAGCGAATTGACATCAGAAGCTAAGCTTGTTGAAAATTGTTGCTTTCTCAATTTAAAAAAAGCTTTCACCTGATTTACAAACGTCTTATCTTCCAATAAAAGTTCACTTATTTCGATTTCACTTTTAGATTTATTCTCAATTGACGTTTTTAACTCTTTAATGCTTTTCAATAAACGTTTGATTGATTTTTCTAATTTCAACAATCTTCCTTCCAACCAAACTTCTCCTTTATAATCTTCAGACAAGCTTAAGAGTAAGTTAATTCTTTTTCTAATTTTTCTTTCAAAATGTTTTTGACTCGCATCCACTAAGTTCATATCACACTTAAAGGTCTTGGCGAGTTTATCGGAAATAACTTGTAATGCCTGATTGTTTTTAGAAGATACTAAAACTGTTTTTCCATTCACTATTGCATCAACGACAATAGAAGCGATGGTAAAAGATTTTCCGGTACCGGGAGGTCCAACAACTAGAGTTAAATTATTTTTATAGGCTGATTTAATTATATTTTCTTGCGGAACACTTAAATCCACGGGAGTAGAAATGATGTCCTTTTCTTTCCCCGAAAAATTATAATTCGTCCCTAAAAATAAACTTTCAATTAGTTGAGGATAAAACTTGTGGTTTAAAGCAATGTCCTTTAATTCATTAAGCACTCCAACGCTAGCCGATGGTTTAGTCAACAAACTTAACCCCAGAACAGGATACAAAACGTTAGCCTTACTACCCTTTACTTTTTTCTTATATTTTAAAGCGGAAAGAAACTGTTTATTCTCAAAGGCTAAGTTTAAGTTTGGTAATTTTTGTTTTAAAACGTCTAGCCCTTCATCAAAAAACTGATGATAATAAAAAGTTTCTAATATCTGAACTAGCTCTTCTTTTTCAATTTTGGGATGCAAATTTTCAAGTACACGAAGAGCAAAGGGATTAATTACAAAACTTCTTCCAACTGTTTCAACGCTATAACCAGGTGTTTTGAATACGATTTCAACAGGAATAAAGAAAATAGGAACTGAAACATTGGACACCTTACCAAGCATAGTCACTTTAGTTTCTAAAAAATATACATTCGCAAAAAGGGCGACCTCTTTTCCGTAAATTCTTAGTTTATTTTCAACATCATTTCCCCACTTGAAACTCACTTTTTGAGCTCGATTTTTCAAGAGGTTTGAAGAAGAAAGAATAAGCCTATTTGTATTCTTTTTTGAGAAAAAATTATGTAATTCTAATTGTTTATTATCTAACTCATAACAAGAACGATAATATGCAATTAACTGCTGAATAGATGTATCATATTTCATACCTTTTCAAAGGTAACTAAACATTCTTAATCCACTCTAGCGCATCATCAAAACTCTTAAAAAACTTTGCAGGAACTTCTGCATCCACTCTAGTATGATAATGTTTAGAATTTAATTTTTGAGCCAAAGAACTAACAATCAACGCTACTGCTTTGGTATATTTACTCTTGTACTTAATCTCGTTTACGTAATCGAATCCCTCTGAAGAGTCAAAAGTATTTGAGGGAGTTTCTAAAATAAGTTTAATTTTCCCATTCTTACTTACGTATTTTTCCAAGTACTTGAAATTTTCCTCCATCTGAAGTACTGAAATTTCAATCCCTTTATCGTATCGAAAATAAATTACTCCTTTTTCGATTTCAGTAATTAACCCCGATGATGTTTTTATCGTTTTCATCAAAAATTATTTTTACAGATAAAGATATACATAATTACCCATTAAACATAATTAAATATCAAAAAATCACAAAAATATAAATCCTAAACGGAATTAAAGTTATTTATTTGTTAAAATACAGACTAGAATTTTATTTATCTTTACAAAAAAACTTTTTTTAGAATGAAAAGATTACTTATTATCATAACACTAGCAATTGCGACCACTAATATATATGGGCAATATTTTCAACAAGAAGTTAACACAACAATCGAAGTAACTCTCGATGACAAAAAACATCAGCTTTCGGCTTTTGAAACAATTGAATATGTAAATAATTCAAAAGACACTTTATCTTTTATCTATTTTCACTTATGGCCCAATGCTTACAAAAACAATAAAACTCAATTGGCGCAACAACTAGAAGAAAACGGAGAATTAAACTTTCGCTTCTCATCATCAAATGGCAGAGGTTTTATAGATTCTCTTGATTTTAAGTCTAACGGAGAAAAATTACAATTAGAATACAACGATGATATTGACTATGTAAAAGTCATTTTAAACACTCCTCTATATCCTTCTCAAACGACAACGATAACCACTCCCTTTAGTGTAAAAATACCTTATGGAAATATCTCTAGACTAGGACATTTAGAAAATGCGTATCAGCTAACTCAATGGTTTCCTAAGCCAGCGGTATATGATTTAAATGGATGGAATGTAATGCCCTATTTGAGTCAAGGAGAATTTTATTCGGAATATGGGAGTTACGACGTAAAAATAACATTGCCAGAAAACTATGTAGTTGGAGCTACTGGAGACCTTGTAAATGGTGAAAAAGAATTGGAATGGTTGAATAAAAACAACTTAAAAACAAGAGAACTTATAAATTCTGGAGCTTATAAAAACTTGGACAATATGGAACATCCTAAGAGTTCTCTTAAATTAAAAACGCTTCATTACCACCAAGAAAACGTTCATGATTTTGCTTTTTTTGCTGATAAAAGATGGCATGTATTAAAAGGAGAAGTTGAACTTCCACATTCTAAAAGAAAAGTGACAACATGGGCGATGTTTACCAACAATGAATTTCATCTATGGAAGGACGCTATTAATTATTTAGACAGTTCTATTTATTACTATTCGCTTTGGACTGGAGACTACCCTTACAATCAAGTTACAGCTCTTGACGGAGCTTTGACTGCTGGAGCAGGAATGGAATATACTAATGTAACAGTAATTGGGACATCATATGATGCCAATTCTCTGGAAGAAGTAATTATCCACGAAGTTGGGCACAATTGGTTTTATGGTATTTTGGGTTCTAACGAGCGAAAACACGCTTGGATGGATGAGGGAATGAATACTTATACCGAAAATAGAACAACAGAAACATTACATCCAGAAGCCGAATTCCCAATGGTATCAACCAACATTGCAAAAAAAACAGGATTGAATCAATACAAAACAAGAGGTCTGCACGACCTCTCCTATTTAGCGAATGCTAGAAGAAATTATGACCAAGCGATAGAAACTCCATCTTCTTTGTTTACCCCAACAAACTATGGAGCTATCGTATATTCTAAGACTGCTATTGGTTTCGACTATTTACTTGCTTATTTAGGCGATTCCGTTTTTAATGAATGTATGCACGCTTATTTTAATAAATGGAAATTTAAACATCCACAGCCCGAAGACGTTCAAACAGTTTTCACTTCTGTTTCTAAGAAAAATTTAGATTGGTTTTTTGGTGACTACATCAATACAACTAAGAAAATGGATTATGAAATATTAAAATTAAAAACCGCTTACGATACAATGACTCATTTTATAAATAACTCTTCCGCTACAATTACAGCGTTTAATGAAATAACAGTGAGAAACAATACCGGTCTAAAAGCTCCAATTTCTATCTATGGATTAGATAAAAATGATAGCATTCTTTTTGTTCAATGGGAAGAAGGATTCCTTGATAAGAAGAAAATAAAATTGAATGAAAAATCAAGTTTAGCAGACCGAATTATATTGGACTATAAAATGGACAGCCCTGAATTGGACAGAACAAATGACATTATAAAAACACATGGGTTATTAAAAAAAGCTAAACCTATAAAACTAAAACTACTTGGAGGAATAGAAAACAGAAACTACAACACTATAAATTGGACTCCTGTTTTCGGATGGAATGACTACGACAAATCAATGTTGGGAATTTCATTGTATAATACTACATTTTTGGAAAAGAAAAACGAATGGTTGGTAATGCCTATGTATAGCTTTAGAAACAAATCACTTGTTGGATATGGAAGCCTAAAGCACAAATGGTTTTTAAATTCTTTTGCACGAAAAATAGACTTAGGCTATTCGGTTAACTCTTTTTCTTTTAACAATTCTATTGATAATTTCAATACCAAATGGTATAAATCAAAAATTGAAAGCAATATTGAATTTTTTAGAACAAAACTAAGAACAAAAGCAAAACAAACACTGCATATAGATTATACTTCAATAATTGAAGAACAAAAAAACAAGACCGAGACCGACAATTACTTTAATCTGTCTTACGAAATTAAGACAAAACAAATTTTGAAGCCTGCAAAAATTTTGATCGATTATAATTACAGTTTTGAAAACGTAAATACGATTAGTATTGAAATTAAGAAACGATTTAATTACAACTTAAATTTAGACGGTATTGAGTTTAGATTTTTTGCCGGTAAATCTTTATTTCAAAACATTTATGACAGTAAGTACAATTGGAGAACAAGCGGACAAAACGGCAAATATGATTACAGATACGAAAACATCTATTTAGGAAGAACAGCTTCACAGCCAAATTTCCTGAGTCAACAAATCGGAAGTTCACATGGAGGGATTAAAACAAATACAAATTCAGGCTCTAGCAATGATTGGCTAATTGCCTTAAATACAAAAATAGACATTCCTAAGCTCCCTTTTGGTTTATTTGCTGATGTTAGTTTTTATC
>WFNC01000300.1 GCA_015488785.1 Flavobacteriales bacterium
GATTAGAGGTTTCGCTCCTAACGGAGCTAATAAAAAATGCAATTATCATCTACAAAGGTTTTGCTCCGCTGGAGCTTTAATATTTATGTTCGTAATAGCGGTTTAATTCCTTAGGAATTAGACCTTTGTAATAAAAAGTAGAATTGGTAAATTTGGTAAATTCCGTAGGAATAACACTTTTGTAGTGAAATAATATATATCAAACAGATTGATTTTTTTTGATTTTATAAAGGATAAATTCCGTAGGAATAACACCTTTGTAGGTAGGTAAAAGTAGCTCCGTAGGAGTGAAATATTGTTTATAATAATTGAAAGCATATAATAGGAATGTCTGATTTTTATTAAGATAGTAAGGGAAATATAGAGGTAAAGTTTTTTTGTAAAAGAAGTAAAAATCTTGAGTTATGCAGGTATTATTATTATTATTATTATTAGATGAGCTAAATGTGGTGCATTATAGATGATTAATCCCCGTGAAATTAGACCTTTGTAGTCTTGCGTTAGGGATAGAAACGGCATCCTTTTTTGTTTTTCGCAAAAAAGATATAGTGGATAGCCCGACCCTTGGGGAACGCCCAAAATAATAGAAATGAATAAACAAATATTAATATATATATTATTCTTAGGTATTCTAATTGTGCCGAAAGATTGTTTTTCCCAAAAAGCGAAAATACAACTGATTGACGCAGAGAAAAATGTTCCTGTTTTTTTGGCTCACATAAAATTTACTAGTTTGTCGGGAGAATCGAAAGGAAACTATTTATGGTCGGTTTCTGATGCTAATGGATTTGCGTATAATCCGTTTTTAGATACAACGATGGTTGACATTACTTTTGTAGGTTATAAAAGTGTTTCAAGAATTATTTATCCTAAATCAACTACCGTTATTGCGCTCGAAGAAGATGTCTTTGGTTTGAATGAAGTTGTGGTAACGGGGCATTTTATTCCAATAGAACAGAAGGATTATGTATATGATGTGATTACGATAAATAAACAGCAGTTGCTCGAAAAAGGGGCGACTAATTTGAGGGAAGCTTTAGGTAATGAGTTGAATATTAAAACCAACAATGGGCATGTAAACGAAACTGCTTTAACATTGAATGGATTGTCGGGAAATCATATAAAAATAATGATTGATGGAGTGCCTGTTGAAGGACGATTGAATGGGAATGTGGATTTGTCTCAAATAAATACTAGTGAAATTGAACGGATTGAAATTATCGATGGTCCTAGTTCGGTAACCTATGGGACGAATGCTTTGGGTGGTGTTGTGAATCTAATTACAAAAAAATATCAATACAAAAAGATAGCGGGGAGTTTTAAAACTTATTACGAAACCGTTGGACAATATAATTTTTCGGGGAGCATTGGTTTTAAGAAAAAAAAGAATACGGTTAAACTGAATTTAGGAAGACATTTTTTCGATGGTTTTGCCTTGCAAGATACTTCTCGATTTAAAGATTGGAAACCTAGGGAACAGTATTTTGGTTCGCTATTGTTTAATCGAAAACTTAAAAAGTTAAGGTTTGTTTATATTTTTAATGGATTTAGTGAACACATTACAAGTAGAGGAAGACCAAGGGCTCCTTATTATATAAATGCTTTTGATACACATTATAGAACGAATCGATTTTCGAATAAAGGGTTGTTAAAAGGAAGGGTATCTAAATTTGGATATTTGAATCTTACACTTTCTCAGTCTTATTATCGACGTACAAGAACAATACTGTTTAAAGATTTGGTTACTTTGGATGAAACGCCTACTGCTGGGAGTAATGATCAGGATACTACCGTTTTTAATGCTTATTTAATTCGTGGAGTTTATAAATCGAATAATGATTCTTCTAAGGTGAATTATATGCTCGGTTTTGAGGGGAAGAGGGATCAAATAAAGTCCAATCGGGTAGCGGGAAAAGTGAAATCGATAAGTGATTTTGCTCTTTTTGGAGATTTAAAATATAAACCCCAAAAAGGCATTACAATTCAGCCTGCTTTTAGGTATGCTTACAATACCAAATATAAAGCTCCGATTATACCCTCGATTAATTTTTTGTTTAATTTATCCGAAAATTCAGAATTTAGAGCTTCTTATGCCAAAGGGTTTCGAGCCCCTAGTTTAAAAGAGTTATATATTGAGTTTCATTATAATTCAACCATAAATTTGTTTGGAAATGAAAATTTGTCTTCCGAAAACTCTGATCATGTAAACTTGTCTTATACTTTTCACAAGAAGCATAAAAAACATGGTTTTAGCGTTTCTCCAAAATTGTATTATTCTAAGATTAATAATTTAATGAAATTAGTTCCGCTTACGAATGTCGATTGGCAATATTCTAATATCGATTTTTTGACAACCAAGGGAAGTTCTTTGGCTTTTGGATATTCGTTTAGAAATATTGAGTTTAATAGTGCCGTTTCTTACTATGGGAATTACAATTCTCAGTATGATAATAACGGGAAAGAGAATAAATATTTTTACTCGAGTGATGTTTCAAATGGGTTGAGAATAAAGCTCGATAGTTCGAAAACGATTGTGAATTTAAAGCATAAATATACGGGGAGAATTAGAAGTTTCTATTTTGATGATAATAAAAAATTAAAGGAAAGTAAAATAGCGAGTTACAATACCATTGACGCTTCGGTAAGTAGAGGTTTTGTTAAAAATAAACTGAAAGTGGCGGTTGGAGTTAAGAATTTAATGAATGTAACGAATGTAAATATGGTAGGACAGGTTTTTGGAGTTTCAAAAGCTAAGGAAGCTACAGCTTTAAGTGTTCTTTGGGGGCGTTCGTTTTTTGTTTCTATGAATTATAAGTTCTAGTTTTTCTTTGTTATAAAGAAAAAAGAATGAATTAGGTAAAAACAAACATAAGTCAATTTATAATGATTTCAAATTACGACCTTTGTAGAGCTTTAAGAATAATAGAGAATGCAAAAATTATATTTTTTAGGAATTGTTTTTATTTTGATGTCTTGTTTGAAAGAAGATAAACCTGTTCCTGCTCATTTGGCTGGAGCTATTGAAACAGTACAAATCGAAATCGGTTATCCTTATACCAATCAGGTTTATTACGATTGTGGAAACAATCAGGTGGTCGCCACTAATACTAAGTATGATTGGGATTTGTCATTTGAATGTTCTGCTGCGGGTTTTCATATTCTAAACAACACTGCAAAGGGGGAGTTTACTGCTAATATGGGAAGTGTTCCTTTTTCTTCGGTCAATTCTGTTGGTAATGTAACGTGGTTGTGGGATGCTGAAAATGGAAATTTAGATTCAACTGCGATAGGAGATTGGAGAAATACTACTAATGTTTACATTCTTGATTTACAATTCAATGCTAATGGAAGTCATTTGGGGTATAAGAAACTTCAATTTTTGACTGTAAATAATACTTTTTATACTTTTAAATCTGCTAATTTAGATGGAACAAATGAAGTAATTCATACCGTAAATAAAAAACCTGATTTAAATTTTATCCATTTTACGTTTAGTAATGGAGGAGAGACAGTAGAACTAGAACCGAATAAAGAGAATTGGGATTTATTGTTTACCAATCATTATCATAAATTTAGTAATTTACCCATGCCGTTTGTATTAACGCAAGTGTTGACTAATAAGTATAACAATGTTTTAGTTTCTGAAGATAATAATAATCTCTTTCAAGCAACAACATTGGCAGATACAAGCCGAAATCCGTTTACTAACAATTGGGACGAAATCGGTTACGATTGGAAAATAAGAAACAGTCAAGACAACTCATTTACGATAGATAATAATAAAAGTTATATTGTAAAAACGGTTGAAAATTTATATTATAAAATACGTTTTACTGACTTTTACAATTCTAGTGGATTAAAAGGTTATCCAACATTCGAAATTCAAAAGCTATGACAACAATACCAACAAAAACAGCTGTCAATAACCCTCCTGGAGGAATATTGGTTTGGCTACTCATTATTTTAGAAGTGTTTACTTTTATTGGCGCATCACTAGTCTTTCTTTATTACAGGGGAGAAAACGTATCTGAATTTTCAGAATCTCAGCTTCATCTCAATCCTATTTTAGGAACTGTGAACACAATTCTATTGATAACCAGTGGGTATTTAATGGCAAATTCTCTTGTTTATCTTCGTGAAGATGAAAACAAAAAATCGGCAAATTTAATGCTTTGGGGGATTTTGTTAGGAATTTTATTTTTAGCAATCAAAGGATTCGAATACTATTCTAAAATAGAAATAGGTATAGGATTTAGTTACAATACCTTTTTTACCTTTTATTGGATGATGACTGGGTTTCATTTTATACATGTACTGTTTGGTATTGGATTGTTAGCTTATATGCAACGAGCTATAAAAAACAAGAAATACACTTCTACTGAATTATTTGATGTTGAATCTTCGGTGACTTATTGGCACATGTGTGATTTAATCTGGATATTAATTTTTCCAATACTCTACTTGTTATGAAAAAAGAATTAAAATTAAATACAATTACTTGGGTATTATTGGTTGTCCTAATTATACTAAGTACCTCTTTTGCTGAAAACGGATTAGCTTCTGCTTATATTTTGATTACGGTATTTGCAGCTGTGAAGTTTTTGGCTGTTACATTCCAATTTATAGAAGTAAAAGGAGCAAATGTGGTATGGAAATTTGTAGGATTCTTATTTGTTTCTGTTTATTTGATAGGTGTCTTATCTCTTTATTAAGGTTGTCTGTTTTGCTAAAGTAAATATTATAAGTTTTTAGTTTATAGAAGAAAAGGTAGCTGAAAAAAAAGGACTAAATAACAGTTTAATACGTGATATTTATCAGTAAGTTAATTTATGCTTTTATTTACCTTTGTTTCTATTAAAAGACAATTAAGTCTTTTTATAAATAGATGTAAAATATTATAAATTAAATACTATGAGCAAAAAAAGAAATATCAGCAAGTGGATGTTGGGAGCTGCGACAACCTTGCTAACAACAGGAACAGCTTTTTCTCAGTTCACCCTTTCGGGAGAATTTAGACCAAGAACAGAGTATAGACATGGTTATAAAAAAGTAGCAGATTCGGCTCAGCACCATGCAATTTATACAAGTCAAAGAACAAGGCTTAATTTATTTTATAAAACAGAGGGGTATCAAGTAAAATTAGTCTCTCAAGATGTAAGAACTTGGGGAGCTCAATCTCAATTAAATTCTACCGATCCATCAACTTCGATTCATGAGGCATGGGGAGAAGCCTTTTTAAACAAACAATGGTCTTTTAAATTTGGTCGTCAAGAAATTGTTTATGATGATCATCGTATATTTGGTTCAGTAGGTTGGGCACAACAAGCAAGAAGTCATGATGCTGGGATATTTAAATACAAAACAGATGGGTTAAAAATGGATGTTGGTTTTGCTTACAATCAAGATAAGCAACAAATGGCAACGACTAGTTATACCGTACCTAAAAGTTACAAAGCATTTCAATACGTATGGTTGCACAAAGATTTTAATGACAACCTGAAATCTAGTTTCTTAATTTTAAACAATGGACAACAAGTTAATTATACAGTAGCAGGAAAACCAGCTTATCATGATAATTATACGCAGACTATTGGTACACATACAAAGTATAAGAAAGAGAAATTATCAGTAGCCTTTAATGGGTATTACCAAATGGGAAAAATGGCGGTTAAACCTGCAAAAGATTTGAGTGCTTATAATATCGGATTGAATTTAGGGTATAAAATCAATGATAATATTACAGCTACTTTAGGTTATGAATTACTTTCGGGGAATAGTCAAACAGATACAACTAAAGCATACACAGACGTGAAACATGCGTTTACTCCTTTCTATGGAACAAATCATAAATTCAACGGATTTATGGATTATTTTTATGTAGGGAATTGGACACAAAATGTTGGGTTACAAGATATTTATGCAAAAGTTAAGTATAAAAAAGAAAAGAAATATATAGGATTGGATGTGCATTTATTTTCTGCTGCTGCTCCAGTTTGGGATACTTATGCTTATAATGATGAAATTGCAGGAGGTAATGCAACACCTGCTTATAAAGAAATGTCTAAAGGTTTAGGTTCTGAAGTTGATTTAAGTTTTGGTTTCCCATTGTCTAAAGGGGTTATGTTTAAAGGTGGTTATTCGATGATGTTCGCATCAAATACTTTAGCTTATTTAAACGGGACAGTTGATTACTTAGGAAAACCAGATACTAGATCTGCTAATGGTTGGGGATATGCTATGATTATAGTTAAGCCAACATTTCTTAAAACAGAGTTAAAGAAAGTTACTAAATAATACAAAATGTGAAGCCTCTTAGATTTAATTCTAAGGGGCTTTCTAATTTGATTAGACCAGTTGATGATATTGAAAATATTTCCGTTGTCATTTTATTGGATTTAAACCTAAATTAGCATGAGAAAAAGAGAAAAAGTTTTGTGCGGAAATTGTTCTAATATAAAGTGCTTTGTAAAACAACATTTTACTGAATCGCAAATTAGAATCATTGAACAACAAAAAAGATGTGATTTTTATCCCAAAAAGAATTATTTATTCAAAGAAGGGGATGATTTTGATCGCATCTATTTTCTGCATGTAGGTAAAATTAAAATTTCAAATGGAGAAGGTAATAACAAAGAACAAACAATTTCATTTCTAAAAGAAGGAGATTCGTTTGGTTATAGAGGTTTAATGCCTGCAAAAACCTACCCTGTTTCTTCTCAGACAATTACCGATTGTCACGTTTGTTATGTTCCTTCCGATACGCTCTTCGATATTGTTTATAATGATCCAAGATTAGCTAAGTTTTTTATCTCTTTTATGGCAGATACGCTTTATCGAGATGATGCAAAGTTAAAGGCTGCTTCAATTTTAAGTGTTCGAGAGAAAGTCGCAAATGGGTTGCTGTTTTTAATCAGTAAGTTCGGTTTGAATGAAGATAACGAAATAATAGATTTTGATTTTGTTAGTCGTCAAGATTTTGCTGGTTTGGTTGGATTAATTCCAAATCAAGTTACAAGAGTTTTTAGTGAGTTTTCAAAAGATAATATTATTACAATAAAAGGAAAAAATATTGAAGTTAACAAGCCTGGCGAACTAAAAAGTCTTATTAAGTTTTATAATGTGGAGTAGATATTCAGTTTTTAAAGGTGAATTATAAGATAATTTATTTTACAACATTTACATGCCCTTGTTTTTCTAAGACATTTGTATCGTCTTCATATCGGTATATAAATTTCCAATAATATTCACCATTTTTTACTATTTCATTGTTGTGAGTTCCATCCCACATTTCTCCAATTGTATAGCTTTCAAAAATCAATTCATCCCATCGAGTGTAAATTTTAAATTCATAAAAATCAGCTGATAAATTTCTTGCAATTGGGCCAAAAACATCATTCGTTCCATCTCCATTTGGCGTGAAAGTATTTGGTATGAATACTGAATTTCGTTTTTTTACATCTACTCCATAAGTTATAGAGTCTCGACATTGGTATTCATTTTCTACCCATTGCTCTATTTCGTACAATCCATTTTCTTGATAATAATAAAGGAAGTCGGAATCATTAATTGTGTCTCCATTGTCCATATTGTAAGAATAGTCAATTACGTCAAGTGATGCTGTATTTATAATGTCTAGTCGTTGTACTTCTAATAATACATCGTGCTGGTGAAATAAATCAAATCCTGCTATTGGAGAAGGGTTTACAATTATTTTTGGATTGTCAATCAAACTGTCTTGACATCCATTAGAAGCTGTCACAATTAATCGAACATTGTGTTCTCCAACTTCGTCAATACAAATTAATGGAACGCTGTCGGTGTATAGCGTGTTGTAAATTTCCCAAAGTAATGAAATTCCATCTCCTCCAGTTTGAAAGGTTGAAAGACTGACCAATTCAAAACATTTATTATCGCATTGAAGTTCGGAATAAAGTGCTTCTGCTTTTGGTTTTTCTTTGTTGATAATTAGAACTGTATCTTGATTCGAAGGACAAGTTCCATTTTCGACAACCCATATTAATTGATAATCTCCAACAATAAAACCGTCGCTCATTGTATTGTTAATACTACTATCTCTAAATGTAGGAATGCTAGCATATGTATAATTTGGGTCCAGTTCCCATCTTCCATTTGCAGTTCCTACGTCTCCACTTCCATCCAACAAAACGGTATCTAATTCACATAAACTTTGATCTATTCCAGCAACTGCTACGGGTTGATTGTATCGAGTAACTTTTACGGTATCAGTATCGTCAGCACAAACACCGTTACTAATCGTCCAAATGAACTGATATTCTCCTTCAAAATATCCAGAACTCTGCGTGTTCCTCAATGTGTCATCTAAAATTGTAATTAAATTAGCATTCCCAAAACTAGCATCAATACTCCACTTTGAATTTGCTGTTCCAGTAGGTGCTACGGCATCGAAAAAAGCAATAGAAGTGGCGCATATTTCTACATCATCACCAGCATCTGCATTTGGTGTGTCATATATTATAATTTGAATCGTGTCAGTTTCAGAAGGGCAATTACTATTAGAAACAGTCCATAATAAATGATAAGTACCTTCAATATAACCACTAGAAATAGTTGAAGGATTTGTATTATCTGCAAACGTAATTGTACTAGGGTTGTTCAAGCTAGCGTCTATTGACCATAATCCAGTTGAAGTTCCTACTGGTGTATTCGCATTGTGATTGATTGTATATATTCCGCATGTTTCTTGATTGTCACCTCCATTTGCCCTAGGGTTGTCAAATGCTGAAACTTGAATTATATCGGTAGCGTCGGGACAAGTTCCATTTGAAACCGTCCAAATAAATTGATAAACACCTTCTAAAAGGTTTGCACTTCCTGTTTGGTAACTTGTATCATCAATAAAAACAGCTGTCGATGGATTAGCAAAAGATAAGTCTAATGACCAAATACCTTTAGCTGTGCCTGCTGGATTATTAGCGTTTAAAAAATAGAGCGTGTCTAAGTTTAGACTATCTACTCCACAAGCGATTAAATCGGTTCCAGCATTCGAAATTGGAGCATCAAATACATTTATATACACCGTATCTTCTGCTATTGGACAATTTCCATTTTTAACAGACCAAACCAAATGATATATTCCTTCAGAGAGATTAGATACATTAGTATTGTTTAATGTATTGTCAGAAAAAGTAACCAGTGATGGATTATTAAAGTTTAATTCTTCCGACCAAGTTCCTGTTGAAATTGTTAAAGGAGGAGTTGCTCCTAAAGTTGTTGAATATTGACCGCATAAATTGATGTCTATACCTGCGTTAGAAACAGGAGAATTAAACACGCTTATTTCTACAGTATCTTTATCGTCTGTACAAGTTCCATTTGAAGCAGTCCATATAAAGTGATAAATACCTTCTTCTAATCCCGAAACATTTGTTGTAGGATCTGTTACGTCTGTGAATAGAATTGCAGAAGGATTCGGATTTGCAAAGTCGGATTGAATAGACCATATTCCTGTCGAAGTTCCAATTGTAGAAGCAGTTAAGTTCGTGTTGTCTAATGCGCATATACTGTCATCTAGTCCTGCATCAGCTACTGGAGGGTCATAGACGTTAATCAAGAGTAAATCTTGAACTGGAGGGCAAACATTATTAGAAACGGTCCAATAGATGTTGTAAATTCCTTCTTGAAGATTACTAACGGTAGAGGTAGGGCTATTTACGTCGGAAAATACAACTAAAGTAGGATTTGATGCATCTGCACTCCAATTAAAAAAGTCAGTAGGTTGGTTATTTGAAATATCTGGAGCCAATGTCGTAGTATAAACACCACAGAGGTTAATGTCATTTCCTGCTATTGCACTGGGGGTAGCATCGTTCAATGTTACAACGGTTTGGTCGGTATCTGTACATCCATTACTTCCTGTAACTGTAACCGTATAAGTTGTAGTTGTTGGTGGTGATGCTATTGGATTAGAAATGGTAGGATCGCTTAAAGCTGTTGTGGGGAACCAAGAA
>WFNC01000301.1 GCA_015488785.1 Flavobacteriales bacterium
GATGCTGATGACAAAGGAATTCGAGGATATTTTAAAAATCAAAAACATAAAAATTATCACTTAATTGATGAAGTAAACCAAGGATATATAGAAAAATTCATTGAAAAAAACATTGTAATTGATATTATTAAAAAAAGTGGCTATTCAATTGACCCTAGTAAAGCAGAGAAAAAAACAAAAGAAAAATTAATTGAGCATCTTGATAAGAACAAAGACAAAGATGAAATCTTTTCTATAGAAAACTTTATTGTCTATAAACTCTTATTAATTAAAAAAACTGAACTAGCAATTATAATTTCAAAAGAAGAAATAGACTTTAGTAATTTTAAAGAAATATTTGAATTTTTAGAAAAGTTAGAGTCTGATAATAATTATGCTGACGAATTGTGCTGTAACTCGCTATACTAGTTGTACAACAAGTACGAGGAGACCAATAATTTACCCTAGCGGGAAAATTATCGCTCACGACAACCGTTGTGTTGCATTGCGACATTACTTAAAAAAGGAACTCATAAATGGATATCATCTTAATTGCTCTCGGTAGTTTATCGCTTGTACTTGCAGTAGCCTTAATAATTACTCTCAAAAAAAATATGTTTTACACTAAAAAGTATTCAAATATTATTAGTATTGATGAAGAGGTTATAAAGTCTCAGAAAGAAAAAGAGGTAATTGACACAACAATAACTGATTTAAAACAAAGCTATAAAGAGAAAAAAGTAATTTTTGATAAATTACTAAAACAAGTGGCAATTTATGACGAAGAAATCGAGCTTGCTGAATTAGGCTTTTACAAACCACATTTTGATTTTGATACATCTGAAAGATATAAAGAAGAAATCACAGAAGTGAAATTATTACAAAAAGAAATGATAAGTGAAAAAACTGCAATTTACGCTACAACTGAATGGACAGTTGAAGGGAGTAAGGCAAAAGGTCGTACCATGACCAATCGTGGTATTAGATTAACAGCAAGAGCTTTTAATAATGAATGTGACTCTGCTACATCAAATGTCACTTGGAATAACATTGAAAGAATGGAACAAAGGATTATAAAAGCCTTTGAAGCAATAAATAAACTAAACGAGTCTAACCATATTCTTATAGAATATGATTACTTAGAGTTAAAAATAAAAGAACTAAAGCTTACTCACGAATATAAAGAAAAAAAACATGACGAAAAAGAGGAACAAGCTGAAATCAGAAGACAAATGAGAGAAGAAGCTAAACTGCAACAAGAAGCAGAAAAGGCTCAAAAAGATGAAGAAAAGTATCAAAAATTATTAGACAAAGCTAATAATGAAGCCGAAAAAGCAAGTGGTGAAAAACTCGATAAACTGAAAGAAAGCATAAGAGTATTAAGTTTAGATTTAGAAGAAGCACATGCAAAAAATACAAGAGCAAAATCAATGGCACAACAAACAAAATCAGGACATGTTTATGTAATTTCAAATATAGGTTCATTTGGTGAGGATGTATATAAAATAGGTATGACTAGAAGACTTGAACCACTAGATAGAGTCAAAGAATTAGGGGATGCAAGTGTTCCATTTATTTTTGATGTTCATGCAATGATTTATTCAGATGATGCACCTGCACTTGAAAATTCTCTACATAAATTATTTGATTCACAAAGAGTGAATTTAGTTAATTCAAGAAAAGAATTTTTTAAAGTAACATTAGATGAAATTGAAACACAAGCTAAAAAGACATCAAATAATGTGGAATTTATTAAAACAGCTGAAGCTAAAGACTATACTGAATCAAAAGCTATAAGAATGCAACTTCGAAACAAAGCTGATATTAAATCTGAACTACCAGAAGAACTCTAAAAACACAACAAAACATAGTAGCCAATAAATTACCTAGCGGAAATTTATCGGCTATATTCAACCGTTGTATCTAAGTTTGAAAGATTTCTTCAAGTTTAAATATGCCTATTTTGAGAAAGATTGGTAAAATTTAATTTTGGAGAAAAAATGAAAAAAAATCATTTTTTAGCAGCAACATTTCTCATTCCTACATTAATGTTTGGAATGTGTA
>WFNC01000302.1 GCA_015488785.1 Flavobacteriales bacterium
CAAGTCGTAAGTAAAAAAGAAAATTACATAGTTTAACCACAAACATATTTTGCTATATATCAGCTTTATATGACTATAAAAAACAATGAAATGAAAAGGATTTTAGGATTGGATTTAGGAACAAACAGTATTGGATGGGCTGTTATTGAAAATGATTTCGAAAACAAAAAAGGTGAAATCTTAAATACAGGGAGTAGAATTATACCTATGAGTCAGGATATTCTTGGTAAATTTGATTCAGGACAATCAATTTCACAAACAGCAGATAGAACAGGATACAGAGGAATAAGAAGATTATATCAAAGAGATAATCTACGTAGGGAACGTTTACATAGAGTGTTAAATCTTTTAGATTTTTTACCTGAGCATTATAAAAATGAAATTGATTTTGAAAAGAAACTAGGCCAGTTTAAAACAGAGGTAAAGATAAATTATCGAGAAAACAGTGAGAAAAAATACGAATTTATTTTTAAGGATGCTTTTAACGAAATGCTTGAAGAGTTCAAAGTAAATGGGATGAATGATAATATACCTTACGATTGGACAATTTATTACTTACGTAAAAAAGCATTAAAAGAAAAAATAAGTAAAGAAGAACTTGCTTGGGTTTTACTAAATTTCAATCAAAAACGAGGTTACTACCAATTGCGTGGAGAAGAAGAGGAAGTCTCTGATGGTAAAACAAAAACTTTTGAATTATTAGTAGGAAAAGAAACTGTTGAGAATGGAGATACTCTTAAAAAAACAGGTGAAAAACTGTATGATTTATACTTTACTAATGGTTGGAAGTATGACAAACCTGTAGCAAAACCAGAAATTTGGATTGGTAAGACTAAAGAGTTTATTGTAACGACTTCCTCTACAAAAAATGGTGATATTAAGCGAACATATAAGGCTGTTGATTCAGAAAAAGACTGGATAGCAATTAAAGAAAAAGCACAACAAGGTATTGACTCCTTCAATAAACAAAATAATACTGTTGGTGTTGCCTTATACATTTACAATACACTTCTTTCAAACCCTACACAAAAGATTCGAGGAAAACTTATTAAAACTATTGAACGAAAGTATTATAAAGATGAGCTGAAAGCAATCTTGAAAAAACAAATTGAATTTCATAATGAACTGAATATAAAAACTGATTTGGGAAAAAATTTTTATTCCCAATCAGTTGACGAACTCTACAAACATAATGATGCACACAAAAACAATATTGCAAACAAAGGCTTTGATTATCTGTTTATTGATGATATTATTTTTTACCAACGGCCATTAAAGACCCAGAAATCCAATATTGGAGGTTGCCAATATGAGTATCGCTTTTTTAAGAAGAAAGTTAAGGATGCTGTTACTGAACAGTTAAAAGAAATTGAAATAAAACAGCCAATACAAGCAATTTCAAAATCACATCCTTTATTTCAGGAATTTAGATTATGGCAGTTTATTCATAATTTAAAGATTTACAAAAAAGAAGCAGTCAATGATATTGATGTAACAAACAAACTATTCAGTGGTGATGAGGATTGGATTAAAGTTTTTGATTTTCTCAATAATAAAAAAGACGTAAAGCAGCCTCAATTAATCAATTTTTTAGTAAAAGAAAAATCTATTAAGGAAGCAGATAAAGATAATTACCGTTGGAATTATGTAGAAGATAAGATTTATCCAATGAGCGATACTAGAGCTCCGATTCTGTCTAGACTAAAGAAAGTGGAAAAATTTAAAACTAAACTTTCTAAAGAGGATATCATAAGTAAAAAGTTAAATCCATTAGATTTAGAGCTTAATGAAAAAACTATAGAAACAATTACTAGAAAATTTTTAGAAAATCTTTTAATATCGTTATGGCACATAATCTACTCTGTAAATGATAAAGAACAATACACAAAATCACTTGAAAGTTTTGCTAAAAAAAATAATATAGATGTAGAAAGTTTCAGAATAGCCTTTGAAAAATTTCCACCTTTTAAAAGTGATTATGCCGCCTATTCTGAGAAAGCAATTAAAAAATTACTTCCATTAATGCGTATGGGTAAGTATTGGGATGAAAGTAAAATTCCAAATAGTGTTAAAGAGAGGATAAACGAGATTATGAAACGTGTAGATTCTCTCAATTTGCCAATAAATCCTACTAGAAAGCAAATAAATGAAGCTTTTGAAAAGCAGAATGTTGCAGATGATGATATTCAAAAACAATTAATTAGAAGCTTTATTGATCTTAAAGGAAAGAACTGTTTAATGGGCTTAAATACCTATCAGGCAGGATATGCAATTTATGGAAGACATTCTGAAGCAAATGATATTACGAAATGGAATAGTCCAGAGGATATTGATGAGTTTTTAAGGAGCTTCAAACAACATAGCTTGCGTAACCCTATTGTTGAACAAGTAGTTACTGAAACTTTAAGAACTGTACGAGATATATGGGAAGAGTATGGAGATTTTGACGAAATTCATCTTGAACTTGGTAGGGAAATGAAAAATCCTGCGGAAAAAAGAAAAAAGCTTACACAACGAAATACTGAAAATGAAAATACAAATCAACGAATAAGATTAATTCTAAAAGAATTGATGAACGATGGTGTTAGTGAGGCTAAAGATTATTCACCGAGTCATCAAGAAATCCTTAAAATATATGAAGAAGGAGTATTGCTTAATCCTAATTCAAAATATAATAAATTATCGGAAGACGATATTGAAAAAATACGAAAGAATCCAAAACCAAGTAGAAGTGATATTATCAGATATAAACTCTGGCTCGAACAAGGGTATGTTTCGCCATATACTGGTAAGGTAATTTCTTTAAGTGATTTATTCTCTACTGATTATCAAATAGAACATATTATACCTCAATCTCGATATTTTGACAATTCATTAAGTAATAAAGTGATTTGTGAAAGTGATGTTAATGAAGACAAAAGCAATAAAACTGCTCTAGAGTATATTAAGAAAAAAGGTGGAAGTATTGTACATGGTCATAGATTGTTGACGATGAATGAATACGAAAGTCATTGTCAGAAATACTTTGCAAAAAACAGAACAAAACTTCAAAAATTGCTTTCAGAGGAAATTCCTGATGGGTTTATTGAAAGACAAATGAATGATAGTAGGTATATTAGTAAGCTAATAAAAGAATTATTAAGCAATATCGTAAGAGATGATGATGAACAAAGTGAAACATCAAAACATTTAATTCCTATCACGGGATCCATAACATCTAAGTTAAAACAAGATTGGGGGTTAAACAATAAATGGAATGAAATTATTTTGCCACGTTTCGAAAGGCTTAATAAACTAACCAAAACCAATGATTTTACTTATGTAAATACCGAGGGTAAAATAGTACCAACTGTACCCGACGAGTTACAAAAAGGATTTAATAAAAAAAGAATAGACCACAGACACCATGCACTCGATGCTATTGTAATAGCTTGTACAACAAGGAAACATATTCAATATTTAAATGCCTTAAATTCTGAAAATAAGAATTATGGGCTAAGAGATGCCTTACTTATTAAAAATGAATATGGCGATTATACAAAACATTTTCAATTGCCATGGCGAACATTTCCTGTTGATACAAAAAACAGTTTAGATAATATCATTGTTAGTTTCAAACAAAATTTAAGAGTAATTAATAAAGCTACGAACCTTTATCAAAAATGGGTAAAAGACGAAAATGGGCAGTATAAAAAGAAACTTGTAAAACAAGAAGGTGAAAATTGGGCTATTCGTAAGCCAATGCATAAAGAAACCATATCGGGAAAAATTAGTTTTGATGCACCAAAAGGGAAAATAGCTACCGCAGTACGAACTTCTCTTAGCGATATTAAAAACAAAAAGCATTTAGATAAGATTA
>WFNC01000303.1 GCA_015488785.1 Flavobacteriales bacterium
CTATTTTTTTGTCTGCATCACAACCTATTAGTGTGCTTAAAATTGCTAGGTATATTATTCGCTTTCTCATAAGTCTGTTTGTTTTATACTTATAATGAGCAGAAACAAAAAAGGTACATTATCCTGAGATAATGTACCTTTTATTTTGAAATAATACTTAAAATATACTCACACCAAACTATTCGAAAGATTGTGGGCTATTGTTTTTAACTTTAATGTTACTATCTAGTTTTGTAATTCTAAATTCAGTACGTCTATTTGCTTGATGTTCTTCATCACTACATTTAGATTTTACTCTTCCTTCACAAGCACAATGATTGATTAGCATTGTTTCTCCATATCCTTTTCCTTGAATACGTTCTGGTTTAGAAATCTTAGATTTTATGTATTTAGCAGATGCTTTGGCTCTACGATCAGAAAGTTTTGTATTATACTTTTCAGACCCTCTACAATCGGTGTGCGAACCTAACTCGATGTACATTCCAGGGTTTTCATTCATTACTTTTACAATTTTATCTAATTCAATTGCTGCGTCGTCTCTAATGTAGTATTTGTTGTAATCAAAGTAGATTGGATTGATTTCAATAAACTTGCTCAAATCCATTCCTACATCCATTTTATCTAAGGTCTCAATAATTTTATATTGACCTTCGTGATCTAGCAATTGGTTGTAAGTTATTGTTTTAGACATGTAACCGTCTTTTTCAAAAACTAAGTTATAACTAATTCTATCGTTCAATTTATTGTTTGATAATGCTCTCATAAAGTCACCAGCATTTGAAGTTGTAATATCTTCTACTTTACCTTTTATGTTATTCGTCAATTTAACGCTGACTCCCTCGATAGGCTCTCCTGTTTTTTTATCTTTTACGATACACAATAGCGATAAACCTGGATCTTTAGTTAACACTAAGTCTGCTTTTATGACTTCTTTTTCAGTATCGGTATCTGCTATATTTTTTCCATCAAAATATTTTTCTTTTTTACCATCTAGTTTATAGATCTTATTGTCTTCTACACAAAAGCTAAACGCTCCATCCTCTCCTGTTGTAACCGTTTCGATTACGTTTCCTTTGCTGTCGTATAAATTAACTTCTGTATTGGCTAAGATGTTATCTTTTCTATCTTTTGTAACTCCTTCAATCTTTTTACAAAATGTGAATGGTTTTAAGAACTCAAAAGAATAGATATCATCATCTCCTTTTCCTGATTCTCTGTTGGAAGAAAAATAACCTTTTTTCATGTCTTCATCTACTACTAAAGCAAAATCATCGAAGCGAGTATTCAATGGAGTTCCTGCATTGATAACTTCTCCAAAGCCTCCAACTTCTGGCGACAAGAATACGTCTAACCCTCCAAGTCCTAAATGTCCGTTACTCGCGAAAAATAGTACTTTTTGAGCTTCGTGATAGAAAGGAAACATTTCATTTCCTTCGGTGTTGATTTCAGTTAAATTTTCTGGTTCTCCCCATAGGTTGTCATCAATTTTTGTGATTCTATAAATGTCTGTTCCGCCAATTCCTCCAGGCATATCGCTGACAAAAAACATTGTTCTTCCGTCTGCTGATAAATGTGGGTGTCCTACTGAGTATTCTTTATTGTTTAATTTAAATGGTCTTGGTTCTGACCATTCTCCATCGTCGTATTTACTTGCGAAAAAGATTTCTAAGTTTACTGTTTCTTTCGAACTTTTTTCTTCGTAATTGTTTCGTGTAAATGCCATTGTTTTTCCATCTTTTGTAAATGAAGCTGGTCCTTCGTGCATTTTGGCATTCAATTGTTTTTTAAAGGGCTTTACGTTGCTTAATTGTTTGGTGTCGGTATCTGAAATATACAAATCTAAGAATGGTAAGTTGTTCCAATTGTATGTTCTTTTTATTCCTTTTAGTTTGGCTCTTGTACTTGCAAAAACGATTTTGTCCATGTAATATGAAGTTCCAAAATCTTGGTTTTCGGTATTGATATCTAAATGTGTAATGTTATATCTTCCTTCGTCTTTTTGAAGTTTTGCCAATTGAGATGCTTTTGATGTATAGTCAATTGCACGGATGTCTTTTGGTGCTTTTTCTTTAAATTTTTTCATCCAAGAATCGCTGTCTGCATATTTCCCGTTGTGACGTAACACAGATGCGTAGTTGAACATATCTTCAGCTGTTGCCACGTTTGTTTGAATTAAGCTTGCATAAGCATTTTCAGCATCGGTGTAATTGTTGACTTTAACATAACTTTCTGCTAATTGTCTTTTTCCTTCTACACTCAAATTTTTGACTCCTGAAAATCTTTTGATTGCTTTGCTATAAGAATAGGATTTGAACAGCTTATCGGCTTTGATTTCTTTTGTGCTTTTTTGTCCAAATACCATTAATGTGGCTAAGAT
>WFNC01000304.1 GCA_015488785.1 Flavobacteriales bacterium
ATTTTATGTGGGGGTAAAATTGATTTATCAAATCAAATAATAGTTGTAAATGAAAACATTTTCTAGATTCTGAAATACATTGATTGAAATTTTAATGGTTCTACAGGATTTGAAGTGTGAATAAATTTACTCTTTCGTAAAAAGGATAAGTTTTTTGTGTATAATGAATTTAAGAATCAAAAACAACATTGTATATTTTACAAAAAATAATTAGTGTATTAAACTTTTGGGTACTTCTACATCAGACTACCCATACCAAACTCGGTAGAACCAATAATAGTTAATTGTATTGAGTATAAAAAAGCTATTATCCTTTTTTACTTTAACAATGTAACGTGTCCTGTATATTTATGACCTTCATTATTAATAATATCTACGGCATCAATTTTCCAAATATAGACATCTGTTTTTATGTTGTTAAAATCATAACCATCCCAACCTTTGTTTATATCTTTTGTTTCAAAAACAACGTTTCCCCATCGGTTAAAGACTCGAAATAAATATGATTTTTCTAAAACTCCTGAAATTGAAGGAAGAAAAACGTCGTTTAAATCATCACCATCTGGGGAAAATGCATTAGGAACAAATAACAATAAATCTTCCCAAATAATAACTTTCTTACAAGTAGAGTCAGAACAATTATTCGTGTTAACTGAACTTAAACAAACTAAATATTCTCCACCATGCTCACTAGGAAAATTATGTATTGTGTTTTCAGTATAATAAAAAGTGGAATCTGATCCATTTATAACTGTCCATTCATAAGAAGTTCCTCCTTCTGTTAAATTATTGAAATCAACTACAGAAGCAAATGTTGTTGGTCTAGTAGGTGTAAAGTTGAAATCTACAACGGGAGGCTGATCTACACAAATATAAGCAGATTGAGTAATTGATGTTTCGCAACCTTCAGGCGACGTAGCAATAAGTTCTACATCCCAACATCCTGAAACGGTATAATTATGCCCCGCGTTTGGAATTGTTGTTGTGTTACTTCCATCGCCAAAATTCCATGTTTCTGTATAACCTGCTGGAATATCATTAGCGGTAAAAAGAACGGGTAAAGGAGGGCATCCAGAAGTTTGATTTGCCGAAAAACTAAAAATTGGAGGTTCAATAACTGTTACAGTTACTGATGCGTTCTGAATCGGAGTTTCACATCCGTCACTTACCATAACATTGTATATCTTTGTGTGATTTGGAGTAACAACTTGTAAACTATCATTGTTTAGTCCACTATCCCAAGTGTAAATATATGGATGTCCAATTCCTCCAGAAGCTTGTGCCCATATTTGAGCAGATTCATCTAAGCAAATCGTTGTATCGTTTGATGTTATCAAAGTAATGTCTGGATGTATATTTACTGTAATACATTGGCTTCCTGTAGAGCAGCCTTGCGCATCACTAACAGTAACGCAATTAACTTCTGTAGCTATAGGAGAAGTTGATATGGAAGCTGTTGTAGCTCCGTTATCCCAACTATATACAAATGGAGCTGTTCCTCCGTTTATTTGAATTGACAGATTGGCGGTACCTCCATTACAAATTGTCGTGTCTAAAGTTGTAGCAGACAATCCTCCAAAAGGACCTTCGCTAAAAGTTGATGTACATCCATTATTATCTGTAATGTCGAAAGCGTAATTATCTCCCGCAGAAAAACCTGACAAGGTGAATGAAGTATTATTTCCTACATTTGAAACACTACTCGAAATATTGCTTGGTGTTAAGTTACTAATTGTAAAATCAGAGCTATTAAAGTTTGGGTAACTCCCATTTATTGTAACTGCGGACGTATTACTTAAACAAGATTCTAAAAATGAAGTCGTAATTGGTTGTAGGTATGTAATTTCAATTGGTTGTCCTAGTGCGTAACATGCTGCATCATATATTTGGTTTGTTCCATTGTATAAAGTGATAGGAACTATAAAAATCGTATTATTTGTGACTGTTACTCCATTCGCGGCTAATCCATCTAAAAGCGTTGAAGAACCTCCATTATTGGTTTCCGAAAAGTTATCTATTGATCCTGTAAAATATCCAGAAAAACAAGGATCGCTGAGCGGTGCTGTATTTGGCGTTGGATTACAAGTATAAATAGCAAAACCAAGTGCTGGGCTATAGGTTGCTCCGTTAATAATTCCATGATCTAAAGATGGTGTAAAATCATTATTTGTTTGAATTGTTATTTGATCTCCATCACAAAGGATATAATTATTTGTACTGTTTCCATTTATAGATACCGTTGTTGTCCCTGCATCGGCATTACAAGCACAAGAAGCAGGAGCAGTATAATTGGTTGTGAAAGTACAAGTTAAATCATCAGAAAATGTAGCTGTTATATTACAATTCGCTCCATTTGACGAAAGCCCTGCTAATGTATAGTTTTGGCTCGTTCCAAAAGGAGCATTAAATGTTTGTTGAGCGCCAGTGCAATCTTCAACAACTAATTGTCCCGTACTTGGAGCATCTACAAAAGAAACTGTTCCACTAATACTGTATTCATTGTTTGTCGCATCACAAGCTGATGGAGTTGCTGTTAGCGTGTTTATTGTGCAAGGTTCTACAATAGAACAATCTGTTGCACCAGTCCCTCCTGTTTGAGTAGCTGTAATTTCGGTTGGGTTTCCAGAGTAATTAGTGATTAACAAAAGGTAGAATTCTCCAACTTGAGCATTTGGAATATTTACAACTTCTGTATTTTGCGGATCAAAACTACAATCAACAGTATTTCCACTGGTTAATTGTGCGACGCATGGTGCAGTAGGGGAATTGAATGGTCCCCAACATGTGAAATCGATGTCTTCAGAGTCTGGATTGAACCAAGAAGGATTTGTATTTCCATTAAAATTTGTAAGAGTAATGTCGATGTTCCCTGCTGTAGCTATTTGTAAAAAATACCAAGCAGGATTGGGTTGTGAAGTCAAACAAGTGTAATCTGCTCCAGCTTGAGCTGTTGTATTCGTAGAAGCTGGGAACGTAAAACCTAGGTCGGAACAAAAAGGTGAAGCTCCTAAGCAATCTCCTCCTTGTGCTTCTGTATTTTCAATATTTATAAAAATAGAGAAAAATAAAAGCGATAAAAACAATAAATTATTTTTCATGGCTAACAAGTTTAGAACGTTCAAGTTTAGCTTTTTCTATTTCAGAATTGATTCTAATAAACCAACCTTCTCCCTCTGCTTTTAATTTTAATTCAGGAACACTTGAAATATATTCTTTTTTTCCTTCTAGTGAATGAATAAAGCTGGTGTAATATTCTTCGTTTTTTACTAAATATGTTTTTGTAACTTTATTTTCAATTACGGTTACAGGTTCTTTTTGAGTTTGAGTAACTTCAGCAGAATTAATTTCCTTTGCTTTTACTATTTTGTTGTCTTGAGCGGAAGAACTATGATACATTACTACCAAAAGTAATAATGAAAGTGTTCTATATCTATAAGTAGCCTTCATAATCTTGTTGACGTTAATAT
>WFNC01000305.1 GCA_015488785.1 Flavobacteriales bacterium
CTAAAATAAGATAATTAATATTTTTAGCTTTTACTGATGTAAATTTTACTTAAAATAAAATCAGTTTTACTGAGTTTTGTTTGCTTCTTTAAACGTCTAAAATTAATGGAAGAATTTTTTTTTATTTTTTTTGTAAGGAAAAATAATTTGATACACTAATTATTATAACTTAAAAAAATAATTATGAAAAAATTAATTAAACTGTCGGTTGCAACAGCGATAATTGGCTTAGGTCAAGGAGCATATGCACAACTAGTTGTCGAAAATGATTCTATTTTCACGACTAAAAGTCAAATGTTTTTGGCTAATGAACTTTTTGAAAGTGGAGAACCTTTTGCTGAAGCTTTAGGGTATGACTTAGATCTTTTAGATCCGTTGGTTGCAAATTCACCAGATTCAATTTCGTACACAACAGGTATTGAAGGGTATGAATATTCACGTTACTTATTAAATACTCTTAACGGTCGTTCGGGAATGGGATTACACATGATGTGGTCACCTATTATAACTGCGAATGCAGCGATGCAGCCAAGTACTTTTGATGGTACTTTTGCAATGAACAATGGGTATAAGGAAGATGATATGCTAATGATGATGATTGGTAATTTTGGAATGAATGCTAATTTTACACCTTTTGCTAATCCTTTTCCTCAATTTGCAGAATTTACTTCAGGAAACACAAATTTACCACAAACTGTTCAAGCCAATTATGAATCGGATTTTGGAAGTACACGATGGGATCGTTCTTTAATGGATAAAACGTTGAATTTAGGAAGTATGGGGCAATCAATGTGGAAACAATATTGGTGGGCTCAAGATATGTTAGGGTCATTTCATGATGCTGCCGAAAATGATGTTGCTCCAGACGGAACTAACTCCCCCGATTTACAAGGGAGTCCTAATTTTGATCCTAATAACAATATTTTTTATGGCGGTAATAATGTAGATGGATTTATTGGACAAATTCTAACAGCAGAGTCAATAAATAAAACTAAATTTTTAGTTACAAACATGGCTTATAACGGAACGTCATTAGGTATGGTTGATCCTGCAACTTATGACCCAGCAAATGGGATTCAATACTTTCCAACAAAGATTGCTGTAACAGAATCTATGGTTATGACTGGTTTACCTCCAAAAATGAGTGCTTTAAATGTTACTGATGCTAATAGTGAAATTTTTGATCAATTGTCTTTTTTACTAGCAACAACGAGTTTTGTTGATATGATGGATCCTAATAATAACGATGCCGATCATTACGCTTATAAAGAAGTATTTGATGGATTTCCTTTTCCTTCAGCAATGGGGGTAAATGGAGCAACTCAACCTGGGCCTTTTAATCTAATGAAAGGAGCAAGTAAAGTTATCTTTTTGAATTTAATGGCGATGCATTATAATTCAACTGAAGGTACTTTTGTTAATACATCATCACTTGATGGAGCAGGAAATGCAGTTTTAGGAAATGCAGTAAGTGCTGAAAATGCGGCTTATATTATTAAAGCTTTAATAAATGTTTCAAACGCTTTTGTAGGATCTCCATTAAAAACGATGGCTGACAATGCAATCGTTGCACAAGCAAATTACATTTTAGCTAACTTTAAAGATGCTAACGGTGGTTTTTATAACAATTTCACAATTGGAACTGGTGCTGACAATTCAGCTAAAACAATTGGAGCAAATGCTGCTATTATTAACGGATTATATGCTGCTTATGAGGCAACATCAAACGCAACTTATTTAACTGCTGCAAATGATGGTTACAATTTTATGATTAATAACTTTTATGTACCATCAAAACAAGTTTACAAAACAGAAATGAATAACAACACCGCAACTTACACACCATGGAATATGGCATTAGTTGCTGGAGCATTAAGACAAGCAAGTATAGTTGGAACGCAAGCTGATGCTGCAAAAATATATACTAGAATATCTAAAAATGTGTTTAATAAAATGTTATTAAGTGAAGGGGATGCTACTGGGGAAACAGGTAATGATTCAGATGGAGATGGGATACCTTATATTGTTGGAGGAACAAAACCATTTGTATTTGCTGCTAAAGGAACATATTCTATTGAATTTACAGGGATTGAAAATAATGTTTCAGCTCAATTAAATTTAAAAGTCTATCCAAATCCTACAACAGATTACGCAACTGTTGCTTTTAATTTAGATCAAGATGCAAGTGTGACGATATTTGTTTATGATTTAAGTGGTAAATTAATTACATCAACTCAGCAAAATGGTGTGCCTGGAGCTCAAAAAATAGCTATTAATTTAAGTAATACAGCAAAAGGAAACTATATGGTTAAAACATTAGTAAATAACGAACCTATTGCAATTAACAAGCTAATAGTAAAATAGAGTACTTACTAAAACGAGTATAAATGAATTACACATCCCTTCAGTTAAATGATTTAACTGAAGGGATTTTTTTATGAATTTAAATATAAACCTCAATTATTAATAGTAGATTTGTATAAGCTTCAAATTCAGGTTGAAAAAGAACCATTAATCAATTTTTGTCTATACTGATTTATAAAATGGTACAAATATTGTGTAATTTTATAGCCGTTCAGTGTATTCAAATTTTATTATATTTATGAGTCGATTTACCTTTGTTTTATTGTTTTTATCTTGTTTAAATTCTTTTGCTCAAAATACTCCCATTCAAGTTCGAGGTAGCGCACAAGGTACGTTTTATGCGATAACTTATTATGATCGTTTAGAGCGTGATTTAAAAATAGAAATTGACAGTGTTTTAAATGATTTTGATCGTTCTCTTTCGACCTACAAATCGTATGCTGTGATTTCTCAGATAAATTCAAATAAAACTACACATACAGATTCATTATTTAGAGTTTGTTTTAAAAAAGCAAAAGAAATTAATGAACTTACAAATGGAGTTTTTGACCCCACGGTAAAACCGTTAATGGGGATGTGGAAATTTGAGAGTAGTTCTAAAAACGCTTTTATTGATTCTGCTAAAGTGGACAGTATAATGCAGTTTGTAGGATTAGATTTAATAACATTAAGAGCTGATACCATTTACAAATTAGACGATAGAGTAGAGCTCGATTTTAATGCTTTTGCACAAGGTTATTCGGTAGATGTGGTTGCTTCTTTTTTGGAACAAAAGGGAATTAATTCTTACTTAGTAGAAATAGGAGGAGAAATAAAAGCAGGAGACCGAAAGAAAAATGGAAAAAAATGGAGTGTTGGAATAGAAAAACCAGAAGAAAATCAAAAAGGTGTGAATGAATTATTTGCGATTGCCCAACTAGAACATTTGTCTGTTGCTACATCGGGTAATTATCGAAAGTTTAAAGTGGTGAATGGACGCAAATATGGGCATACAATTAATCCTAAAACAGGTTATCCATTTATAGATCCATTACTAAGTGTCTCTGTTTTTTCTAAAGAATGTATTGATGCTGATGCATTATCTACTTCTCTATTGGCTATGGGATATCAAAAAGCATTACAATTTATTAAAGAAAATCAGCAGATTAAATGTTATTTGATTTATTCTGATAATGCAGGACAGCGAAAAGTATATATTTCTGAAACGCTTAAAAAGATTATTGTAAAACAATAAGTCACTTTGGTTTTTCCGAATTTAGTATGGATTGTTATAATTTATAAATTATCCAAAGCTTAATAATCTAATTTTTTTTGTAAAATGTACAACGTATTATGTACAATGTTGTTTTGTTACACGCTGAATTCAAGCACTAAATAACAACAACTCTGCTTTTACAAGAAAATGATATCTACGCTAAATAAAAGAACAGGAATTTTTAATGTTGAAATATCAATAATAAAGGCTCGATAATATTTTTATCGAGCCTTTATTTTAGCCGAATTATGCAATGAAAATCTTTTGTCTAATTCGAGTTTTATTTGAAGATATTTATTTACTTAACGTTATTTTTTTAGCCATTACTTGTTCTCCATTAGAAACAATAATGTTATAGATTCCATTGGTATATGGAGTTAAGTCAATTGTATATGTATTGTTGTTGGAATTGGTTAGTTTTTCATTTACAATTACTTCTCCAAGCATATTTACTATTTTAACAGTAGTTGCATTGTTGTATTTAATATTTACTATTCCTTTAGAAGGATTAGGAAACGTAAGTAACTCTAAAGAAGTACTATTTTCATCTATTGAATTAGTAATGCTAGGTGTCCAAATTAAACTAATGTTATTAAAATTAGCATCAGATGCAGGCGTTTGATTGTCTGAATTAGCTCCTTTTGTAAATAAAAATGAACGTACGATGTGGTTTGACGAACCATGATCCCAAGTCGTTTCAACGCTTACTTTGTATGTCCCATCGGGAACAATAGCTTCGTTTACATCTGTTCCATTCCAAGTGATGCTTCTCATTTGAAAATTTGGTAACGTAGCTCCTGTAGTCGCATCTGTAATATCTGTACCTAATGATGCATAATAAGCAACTCCTCCTGCATTTACAGCCCAAACAGGAAGATGATCGTTGGTACTTCCTCCACAGCAGTATCTAACTCTTGTTTTTACAAATGAATCATCTGCTTTTTGTATCCAAATAGCTAATGTATGTTTGGCTCCATCATATCCATTAGGGTGTGATGTAGGAGTATATTCAAATGATAATGTTCCTGGTGTTTGAGCATAGCTGTTCAAAGCTAATAGTGTAAAAGCAAAAATACCTATTCTTTTAATTGTACTGTTTTTTTTCATATTTGTTTTATTTATGGTTTTTAATTATTTAGTTTTCCTTGATTGATCCAACATTCAAATATTGCGATTAAAGAATCATTCATTTTAGGTGCATTTTTAGGCATAGGACTTATTCCAGATTCATGATTCATAGATTTTAGCAAAATTTCAGAAATAGGGGCAACACCGGCATAGGTTGTTAAGTCTAATCCTGCGGCAGCTGTAGTTGAATTGTGACATCCACTTGTATTGCATGATGGAGTTAGTATAGCTGGTAAAATTTTTCCGCTGAAAGACAACGTATCTGAACAAGGTTCTTTTTTTATATTTTCGATAAGTGGAGCGGCAGATTTGTCTTTCGTACAACTTCCCAATACCAATATAAAAATACTTAATACATATATGTATTTCATGTGATTAAATTTTAAATCGATTAAAAAAAACAAATAGATATTCTCAAACTGAGAATATCTATTTTAAATAAACAAAATTAATTAACAATGTTAATTCTACAACAAATAACATCTAAAAAAAGTATAAATCCAAATTTAGAATGTTAAAAAAGAGGTTATTGAGGCTTATTTCTTTGTATTTGTTTTACTAAAATCAAAATTATAACTATATCCAACTTGCAGCGTATGATTACTTTCTACGTGAACAAAATCTCCTTTCATTAAGGATTGATTCATATAAGCTAGTTTTAATGTTGACTTTTCATTTAGTTTATATCCAAATCCAGAATAGATCCAATTTTGGTTAAAGTAATAGCCCTTAACATTTACCCCTAAATTGATAAATATTTCATCAAAGACATTAAAAGATAATTTACTCTCTTTTTTTCCTAACGGAATAGAGAATCCTAATCGATATCTAAATCGGCTTTTTACAGGCGCTTTATTTGAAAATCGTTGTTCTAACTTATACCTGTGTTTAAATTTTACTATACCAACAGTGTTTTTAAGTATTACTTGTTCAAATATTCTTTGTTCTTTTGTTTGTTTAGAAATGGGTTGTTTTCCATAAGGAAAAGTTTCTACCCAATCGTAACCCGAGGTAATTATAAAGTTGTCTTTTATTTTATAATTTAACCCTAACCTTAACAATGATTGTTGCCAATTTTTTACAAAATCATTTCTTCTAAAAGAATATAGTGTATGTACACTCCATTTATCAGTTATTTTATGATTACCAGAATAACCCCACCAAGAGTTAAATTGGTTGTCCACTTTTTTTTGAGAATAGCTAATCGTTGATAGACCTATCACAAAAAGTAATATTATAATTTTTTTCATATTTAAAAAATTGTATTAATAAGTAAGAATGTAAGAATTCCTGCTGCATACCCTATAAAAGCGTATAGGCTAATATTCTTTACATACCAAATAAAGTTAATTTTTAGAGTTCCCATAATTGCGACACCTGCGGCTGAACCTATAATTAAGATGCTTCCTCCTGTACCAGCACAAAAGGCTAATAATTCCCAAAAAGTATGATCTTGAGGATATGTATTTAAGTCATACATGCCAATAGCACCTGCTACTAAAGGAACATTGTCAACAACTGAAGAGAAAACACCTATTAGAGAATTAATCACCCAAATATTTCCAATTTTAGCATCTAATAGTGATGCTAAATCTGATAAATGACCTGATACTTGCAAAACAGAAACAGCCAAAAGAATACCTAAGAAAAATAAGATACTAGGTGTATCTATTTTTCGTAATACACCTACAATAGAAAATTCTCGTTTGATGTGCTCTTCTTTTCCTCTATGCATTATTTCTGTTGTAATCCAAACAATACTAAGTCCTAATAATATCCCCATAAATGGAGGTAAATGAGTAAGAGATTTAAAGATAGGTACAAATAATAAGGCTCCAATTCCGATGTACATTACTATTTTTTTCTCTTTCTCTGTAATACTCTTATTTAGATTGTGTGATACTTTTACTTTAGCTAATTCTCCTTTCAATTTAGAAGAAATAAGCGCTAAAGGAATAAGCATACAAACTAAACTAGGAAGAAATAATTTTAAAACAATATTGCTAGCCGTTACTTGCTCTCCTATCCAAAGCATTATGGTTGTTACATCTCCAATAGGAGACCATGCTCCTCCTGCATTTGCGGCTATAATTATCATTCCGGCAAAAAGCCATAGGTCTTTTTTATCTGAAAGTAATTTTCTAAGTAAAGCTGCCATTATGATAGATGTGGTTAAATTATCTAAGGCTGCACTCATAAAAAAAGTAAGAATGGATAATATCCAAAGTAATTTTACTTTTTTTGTTGTCTTAATTTTAGCCGTAATTACTTCAAAACCTCCGTGAGCATCTACTATTTCTACCAAAGTCATTGCTCCAATTAAGAAAAATAAGATTCCTGCTATTTCTCCTAAATGATGCATTAAATTTTCATCAATAAAATGAGGTTCCATTTCATTTGAGGGAATCAATGTATCTATACCTAACACGAGTAGAGTCCATAGAGTAACAGCTGTCAAGAGTGCAATTGCAGCCTTGTCTATTCTTAACGAATGTTCAAATGCAATTGCACTATAACCTAATACAAAAATAACGATTATTAATAAATACATTATTATAAAGATTTAACTAGCTTTTTAGCTGTGTTAATTAAGGTTTCTATTTGATTTTTGTCTAATAATTCATCATCTAAATGAATTAGTAAATCTTTACCGTTACTGCTTAAAACTATATTGTCAAATTTAGCTAAAGTTGAAATAAGAGAATTAGTGAAGAAATCTCGAATTTCGGTATCATTATTATCACCTCTTAATTCATATTTATTAGAAAATTCAGGATAATTTTTGAAATCGATATCATTATAACCTAATGATTCTTGAATTTTATCTAACCAAGTAGCTTTTGCTAAATAAAACTTTGGACATTTTTTTAGTCCGCTTATTTTAAGTGCTGTAATTTTATCAATATCAGCAGTAATTTCTGCTCCTGCTTGTGTTATTATATCTGCTATATCAAATTGAAAAGAAGCTTCGTTTAAGGAGATTATATTCTCTACACTTTTTAACTGTTTACGAACACTAAGGTGATAAAAATTCCAAGAATTGAAATCTGTTGAAGAAGGCTTAAAGTTATAATTGTTTTGTTGTGTGAATTTCTTTAATTGGATACCTCTTTCATCTAAATGTGCGGTTGAAATTACTTTCTCTCCTTTTCTGTTTCTAGCGGCTAAAGGATGGTTCGATTCTGGATACAATCCTTCCATGTTCGACATTATTACTTCTTTTCCGACTAACTTAGCGTTTCGTTCATAATCTTCAATATGATGAACAACGGTGTGATCCATAAAATCAACTGCAGCGAAATCTAGGATTATTTTATCATTACTTTCTAATTGTTGATCCATTTTCTTTTTAAGTGATAAAAAGTTAGAGAAAGTTAAATATCCTGATAATTTTAAGGTCTCACCTTCTTGTTCTCCTTTAGCATTAAATAAGTTACCAAAAGGATTTCCTTTCGCTAAAATAAAGATGTAAGTCACAATAATACCAATCACAATACCAATAATTAAATCGGTAGCTAATACAGCTATAAGTGTAATTACAAAAACAATTATTTCTGTTTTACCTATTTCCGCCATGTGCTTAAATTCTTTTGGATGTGCTAATTTAAAACCAGTAAATACCAACATTGCAGCTAAAGCAGGCACGGGAATCATTTCGATAATTGTAACACCTATAATTACATAAATCAATAAAAACACTCCGTGAAAAAAGTTTGCCCATTGTGTTTTTGCTCCATTGTTTACATTGGCAGAAGAACGAACAATTTCCGAAATCATTGGTAATCCCCCCAATGCAGCTGCTAAAGAAGAACCTACTCCCATCCCTATTAAATCTTTATCTAAGTTTGATTTTCTTTTGTAAGGATCTAAACCATCGATAGCTTTAGCGCTTAATAAACTTTCTATAGCTGAAACTAATGCTACTCCAATAACAGCAATCCAAAATGGAGATGTTCCTATTTTGTCGAAAGAAGGTAATTTTAATCCACCTCCGCCTAATAATCCACCATCAAGGTTAACCATATTTAAGTTTTCATGAC
>WFNC01000306.1 GCA_015488785.1 Flavobacteriales bacterium
CGATGTGATTTAAGGCAATAATATAAATAAAAAACTTATATTCTATTGATTTTCGAGTGTAGAGTCAATAATCTACTTCATTCAACTAAACAAACAATTCTATTTTTAAGCTTCCTGCATTTTTAACTTGCAACAAACTATTTTCAAAATTTTGCTTTCTAAAGCGTTCTCCTGTTTTGGTATCTACAAAAAAACTGATTGCCTCTCTTAGGGAATGCGACTTAAAGCCTAGTTTAAGAAACCCTTTGCCCGTTCCCCAATCTTTATCTATGTATGTCATAATTTGATTGGGCATAAATTCTCTGATGTAAAACTTTAATAGCTTATCTAATCCTCCTATGATTGTAATTCCGTTTTTGGAACAAAAGCGGATTAGCTAGGTAGAACGACCTACGTCTAGATTTTTTTGAGATGAGAATGTAGCTACTGCGACTAATTCATTTTCTAAGAACAAACCTAACTGATATTTCCCCTTTGTGGTTCCGTATATATGATTGGCTTTTAAGAATGCATCACTTTCTTTTTTAATTATTCTTTTTACTTTTGTTTTACGAGCGAAAATACGTTCATTTTGACCAAGGATAGCACTCACTTTACTTATAACTATTTCAGGATTTTTAATCCACCAATCTTCATAAACAACAAATTGTTTGGTTGCTTTATCAGGATAGTTAGAATAGACAAAAAAAGGAATTTTGTTTTCTAAATTTTGCTCTTCAGGAAACCGATCTTTCAGTACGCTGTAAAATTCTTGTTTTGAATTCATCAATTTTAATCTTTATTCCAATTCAATTGATCTTAATTTTCACAAGAATCACTTCCATTGTATCTAACTTTTACAGATGTTTTTAATATTTCTTCTGATTTTGAAATAAATAATAATCTATTTTTATTTGATAGTTCTTCAATATTTATACAATAATCAATTTCTCCTTCTCTACCCCAACTTTTTTGATGAACTTCTAAATTTGAATATTCTTTAGCTAAAAATTGATCGTATTCTTTTTTAACAACGTGATCAATTCCGTTGCCAGGGCTATAAAAAGAAACGACAAATCGCTTTTTACCTTTTTCTGTCAATTCTTCTAGCGCTTCTTCTTTTTCTACCACTCGTTTATTTTCAACTCCTTTTTCCGCAGTTTTTGCTGCTCCTTTTTTATTGTTGCAACTCAAAACAAGTGTTATTGTCGCTAATATTAGTATTATTTTTTTCATTCTATTTTTTGATTAGAAACAAGCTAAAAGCTCTATTTCAATTTTATCCCAACAGGGCAATGATCTGAACCAAAAACGTCATTTAAAATAAAAGCATCTTCTGTTTTGTCTATCAATTTGTCGCTGACTAAAAAATAATCTAATCGCCAACCGATATTTCGGTCTCGTGCTTTCATTCGATAACTCCACCAAGAATATTTAATTTCTGAGGGATAAAAATGACGAAAAGAATCGGTGTAACCTGCTTTTAGAAAATTATCCATTCCTCCTATTTCTTCTTCGGTATATCCTGCGGACTTATTAAAGTTTGCTTTTGGATTTTTTAAATCAATTGGTTGATGTGCAACATTTAAATCTCCGCAGAGAATTACTGGTTTTTTCTTTTCCAAGGCTTGCATGTGCTTCAACAAATCGGCATCCCAAATTTGGCGATACGGCAAACGTGTTAATCCTCCTTTACTATTGGGAACGTAAGCGGTCAATAAATAATAATCTTCGAATTCGGCTGTAATAACTCGTCCTTCGGTGTCGTGTTCTTCTTTGCCCAATCCTTTGGTTACTGACAATGGTTTTTTCTTCGATAGAATTGCGGTTCCGCTGTATCCTTTTTTTATGGCACTGTAAGTTTCGATATGATAACCTTCTAATCCGTCTAAGGCTTCAAGTGTTTGATCGTCTTGTGCTTTGGTTTCCTGAAAACAGATGACATCGGCATCTAGTTGATGAATGATATCTACCAAGCCTTTTTTGGCTACGGCTCTTACTCCGTTTAAATTCCAGGATATTAATTTTTCCATTCTTTTTATTTTAGATTAATTTGATGCTTTTTTTGCCACGAATACACGAATCTCTTCTTTTGTGAGTGAACACCGATTAAATTATGATAAGTGACTAATTATTTTTTCTTTTAGGTTAATTTGATACTTTTTTTTGCCACGAATACACGAATCTTTTTGCGTTAGGGATAGAAGTGCTAGCTTTTTGTTTGTGAAGCCTAGTTCACTTGGCTAAAAAGAGCGATTTTATGAGCTCCTTTTTGGCTTAGTGAAACTGGTTTTACAAGCAAAAACTAGAAGCGGATAGCCCGTTTAAACGCCCAAAAACTTATCTTAAAAAAGTTTATTCGCTTACTTTTAAAGTACTTCTTTCATTATTTCTTCTACTATTTCTGGATTTAGTAAGGTTGATGTGTCTCCTAAATTACTCGTATCATTACTTGCTATTTTACGAAGTATTCTACGCATTATTTTTCCTGAACGTGTTTTGGGTAAGCCTGAAGTAAACTGAATTTTGTCTAATTTTGCGATTGGACCAATGTGCTCTGTTATAATTTGATTAATTTCTTTTCTTAAATTATTCTGATCTCTTCCTTCTCCTGTTTCTTTAAGAATAACGTAACCATACAAGGCATTTCCTTTTATATCGTGAGGAAATCCAACGATTGCCGATTCTGCCACTGCTGGATGTTCATTTACCGCATCTTCGATTGGAGCGGTTCCTAAATTGTGCCCCGAAACAATGATGACATCATCGACTCTACCTGTGATTCTGTAATAACCGACTTCGTCTCTCAAAGCTCCATCGCCTGTAAAATATTTTCCTTCGTAAGCCGAAAAATAAGTTTCTTTGTAGCGTTTGTGATTTCCCCAAATAGTTCGAGCCATGGAAGGCCAAGGGAATTTGATACACAATCTTCCATCGACTTGGTTGCCTTCTATTTCTTTACCTTCTTCGTCCATCAAAGCGGGTTGAATTCCGGGCATTGGCAAAGTGGCGTAGGTCGGTTTGGTTGGAGTAGAAAATGGAATTGGAGAAATCATAATCGCCCCTGTTTCCGTTTGCCACCAGGTATCTACAATTGGGCTTTTCTTTTTTCCTACATTATCGTTGTACCAGTGCCATGCTTCTTCATTTATAGGTTCACCTACCGATCCTAAAACTTTTAATGACGATAAATCATACTTTTCTACGTAGTCTAATTTTTCTTTTGCCAACGCTCTTATGGCAGTTGGAGCGGTGTAAAACTGATTGACTTTATGTTTTTCTACAATTTCCCAAAATCGCCCAAAATCGGGATAACTCGGTACGCCTTCGAACATTACTGTGGTTGCTCCGTTTGCCAACGGACCATAAACGATGTAAGAATGACCTGTAATCCAACCGATGTCGGCTGTACACCAAAATACGTCGTCGTTTCTATATTGAAATACGTTTTTGAAAGTGTAAGCGGTATTGACCATATAACCAGCCGTAGAATGCACCATTCCTTTAGGCATTCCTGTAGAACCAGAGGTATATAAAATAAACAAAGGATCTTCTGCGTCCATTGTTTCGGCTTCACATTTGTTTGATGCATTATCTAAAAGAGGTTGCAACCAATGGTCTCTTCCTGCTTCCATATTTATTTGACTTTCTATTCTTTTAACAACCAAGACCGAGCTAATTGAAGGGGTGTTTTCCAATGCTTCATCTACAATTCCTTTCAAATCGATGGTTTTGGCTCCTCTATACGACCCGTCTGAAGTGACTAAAACTTTGCATTCACTGTCGTTGATTCGCATTGCCAATGCAGACGAAGAAAACCCTGCAAAAACAACTGAATGTATTGCTCCTATACGAGCACATGCCAATAAAGAAATTGCCAATTCGGGAATCATAGGTAAGTAAATACAAACGCGATCTCCTTTTCCTACTCCTTGCGATTTTAGTACGTTTGCAAATGCATTTACACGTTCCGAAAGTTGATTGTACGATATATGTTCTGCTTCATCTTCTGGATTGTTGGGTTCGAAAAGTATGGCTGTTTTTTCTCCATTTGTCAACAAATGACGGTCAATACAGTTTTCGGTAATGTTTAATTTAGCCCCTTCAAACCAACGAACTTCTGGCTTCTCAAAATTCCAATCAAGGACTTTATCCCATTTCTTTCGCCAAACAAAATGTTCTTCTGCTACTTCTTCCCAAAATTTTTCGGGGTAACGAACTGATTTTCGATAAACATTAAAATATTCTTCCAATCCTTTTATGTGATAATTGCTCATTGTTTGTGTGTTTCTTTTTAGTAGCTCTAAATATACAAAAACATTCGAAACTTTTAGTTTTTGACTTTGATAATTATTTCTTGGGCGTTTAAACGGACTATCCTCTATCTCTTTTCTGTAAAAAAACAGAAAAAGATGCCGTTTCAACTGAGCGAATCGACTTCACGAATACACATTTACCACATAAAATTGAATGAGTAATCCCTAACGAAAAATGGAGCTCTTACTACTTGAATTCAAGTATTATAAAGAAAATTTTGTGTTTTAAAATCTAAAAAAATACTAAAGCAGCGATACTACTGATTTTGAGTCCCCTCTTAAATATAGCTATTGTTGGCTATAATCTTTTTATTTTACAGCATATTCCTGAACTAATACCTCTGTTGGAATATGAAGAGTAAAACTAATTTTTCTTATCATTTCCAAAGTCAGTTTTCGCTTTTTATTCAGAATCTCACTTACTCGGCTTTTAAAACCTACAACTTCAGCAAGGTCTTTCTGTTTCATTCCCATTTGTTCCATTCTAAATTTAATCGCTTCAATTGGGTCAGGCATTCCGATTGAAAAGTTTTTACTTTCATAAGTATCGATTAAGATTGATAAAATTTCAAGTTCGTCTCCTTTATTAGTTCCTTTTTTTGCATCAAAAATCAATTCAAGTCTCTTAAGTGCTTGTTGATAATCTTTCTCTGTATTTATAGGTTTTATTTCCATAATTTATAATTCGTTTGCTTTAATTTTATCATATTCTGCGTGAGTTCCGATAAAAAGTATCCAAGATATTTGAAATTCAAAATTCATTTTAACAATCAACCTATATTTATTGCCTTTAATATTAAAAACTATTTTATTACCTTTCAAAATACTGGCACTTGGGTACTCTATCTTTAATTCGTTGATATTTTTCCAAGATGCTTTTTCGGTTTCACGATACCATGCTTTTAATTGTTCCTCACTATCTTCGTGTTTTTTCCAAAATTCTCGTAGTGTCCGTCTTGATATTACTCTCACATTTTATTATTTAATAATACAAAGATAATAAAAAGTTCCCAATTCGGTAAGTTTTTATTTTTTTTATTGTTGCTAACTTTTGAGAACCATTCAACTAAGCGATGCGCCTTCACAAACTCTTATTAATGAATAAGAAAAACTAAATTTTAGATTCATACCAACCTAAGTTTGCAATTAAATTATGAAATGCGCCAACTAAAAAAAATCTAATCTTTTAGTTAAAAATATTTTTATTGTTTATTTTTTCACTAATTTAGTAGCAAGAAAAAGCTAAGCAATTTTTAGCTTTAAAATATTATTTATAAAGATATGTTAAGTTCATTATTAGGAGGTTTAAAAGATCAAATACCAGCAGACTTATTAAGTCAAGTAGGTTTAGACTCTTCAAAAGCGGGAGACATTGCAAATATTGCAGGAGAATCGGCTAAAGAAGTTATGAGTAATCAATTAGCTTCAGGAGCTATGGATACAGTTATGAATTTGTTTTCTAAAGGAGACAATAATTCTTCTGCTAGTTCTTTACAAGATTCATTGACAAGTAATTTTGTTGGAAAATTAGTAGGTCAATTAGGATTGGATCAAAACGGAGCTGGAGCGATTGCTACTGCATTAATTCCAAAAATAATAGCAATGGTAACAAACAAAAATGAAGAAACAGACGCTTCTGATTCTTCTAGTTTATTGTCTATGTTTGGAGGTAAAGATGGAGCTATGGATGCTGCCAAAGGAATGTTAGGAGGTTTATTTAGCTAAACAATTGATTTTCTAAATAAAAAAAGCTCTTTGAGAAATGTCTTAAAGAGCTTTTTTTTGTGATAAAGAACTCCAAGTTTTACTAACTTTGAAATTCTAATATGACGAATCTAAAAATGAATATCTTATTTTTAACAGATGGAATCGCCCCATTTGTAACAGGAGGAATGCAAAGTTTCGCTACTACAATGGTTAAGTCATTAGTAAAAAGAGGTCATCAAGTTACCTTAGTACATTGTGGTCAAACAGGTAAAACTGATTTTAATGACAGTTATGATACCGTTTTTTCTTCTGAAGAAATAAAACTGATTGAACCTATATTTATTCCTTTTTTAGCTAAGGGAAGTTTACCTGGGCATTATATAAAAGAAAATAGAGCCTATTCTAAAAGAATAAAAGAATCGATAAATAGTAGATTGTCTAATTATGATTTTGTTTATGCCAATGGATTAGTCGGTTTTTCTTTTTTTGAAAACAAAGAAAATGTACCTGTAATGCTAAATTTACATGGTTTTGAAATGTATCAAAAAGCTCCTAGCTTGAAAGTGAAATTAACTCATTATATGCTTAGACCTGCAATAAAAGAATCGGTCACAAAAGCTGATTTTGTGTTGTCCTACGGGGGTAAAATTGACCAAATATTACTAAACTTAAATGTTAACAAAGAAAAAATAATAAAACAATCAAATGGAATTGATAAAGAATGGATAACAACAAAAAACCTGCAATTAAATGACATTATTACCTTTACATTTGTCGGTAGAAATGAAAGAAGAAAAGGGATTGAAGAATTAACTATTGCATTAAAAAAACTAACTCTTAAAGATATAGAATTTAAGTTTAATTTTATTGCATCTATACCTTTAGTTCAACAGATAGATAATCCTAGTATCAAATACTTTGATGTTAGCGGTTCTAAAAACATTAAAAACTATTTAGACCAATCCGATTTTTTAATTTGCCCGTCATACGCCGAAGGAATGCCTACCGTAATACTTGAAGCCATGGCTAGAGGAAATGCAATAATTGCAACTGATGTTGGCGCTACAAATAAATTAATCAAAAATAACGGTTGGTTAATCGAGGCTTCGTCAAAATCAATTCTTAATGCTTTAAAAAAAGCTATAGCTTTACCCAAAAATGACTTAAAATCGCTAAAAGAAGCTTCAATAAATCATGTAAAGGGAAATTTTATCTATGAAGACTTTATTGATTTACAAATTAAAACTATAATTCAAAAATTAAAGCTTTAAATTGTTACTTTTGTTTTATGCGGCTATTACTTATTTTCTTACTTTCTTTAATACTAAATTTTACTTTAGCGCAAGAAGATTCCATTTTTGTTTCGCATAAATCTAGAAGGAGTAACGATACGATTTTGCTATCCATACAAGGTAATTTCGATTACGCCTACTACTCCACCGACGGTTCTATTCCTAAAAACAAAAAATATAAAGAAGCGCTAAAAATAACTAAAAGTACTTTTATACTTTTTAGATGTGTTTACAAAAAGCTAAAAAAAGATACGCTAATTGGACGAAGTTTTATTTTTGAAACTGAATCTAAGTTTCCTACTTTATCAATAGCCATTGAAAATGATGATTTATGGAATACTCAAAAAGGAATTTATACGCGGGGTTCAGGAGCTTTTTATAGCGACAGTACTGGACATTGGGAAAACTGTAATTTTCAAAAAAAATGGGAAAAGCCAATCCATGTTATTTATATCGATTCAACCAATACTGCTGTCATTAATCAACCCTGTGGAATAAGAATTTTTGGAGAATCGACAAGGAGACAGCCCGACAAATCAATGAAGATTGTTGCTCGAAAAAAGTACGGTATTAAAAGATTTTACTACCCCTTTTTTAAAGACAAAGAAATTGAAGAATACAAACAATTAGTGATTAGAACTTCGGGAAACGATTACAATAGAACTCGTTTTAAAGATATAATGAATACTTATTTGGCTCGTAATTTAGACCTAGACTATATGGCATACCAACCAATTCGCCTTTATGTAAATGGAGAATATTGGGGCGTTTATAACTTGAGAGAAAAAATAAACAAACACTATTTATATTACAACCACAACGCATCTAAAGATAGCAGTAGTATAATCATGGGGAGATGGGTAACACAACATGGTAATCGTAAAATGTATAAAGAAATGTACGATTGGTTTCTAAAGTTGGATACCATGGATGACCAAGCTTATAAAAAAGCAGAAAACTATTTAGACGTTAAGAATTACATTAATTATAGAATTTATCAAATCTTCACCAATAATGTTGACTCTAGGGGAAATATTCGATATTGGAATTCTACCGATTTAGACGGAAAATTTAGAATGATTTTGTATGATACTGATTTAAGTTTTGGAAGTTTAAACCGAAACTACCTCAAAAAATGTTTGAGTCCAAAACAAACCGATTGGTTTAACAATACTTGGAGTACAATGTATTTGAGAAAGCTAATGCAAAACGATAAGTTTAAAAATCAATTTATCAATCAGTATGCTCACCTTATGAATACTGCTTTGCAAACCGATACGATTCTTGACGCGATTGATAAATTCCAAAATATATACCAAGACGAGCTTCCTCGTTCGAGCAAAGAACTAGCTAAACATTTGAGAAGTGTTCCAATTCCGATGGAAAAATGGTTAAAAAACATTGATAAATTTAGATATTTCGCAAAGAAAAGACCTGAAATAGCACGAAAAGAGATTACTGATCAACTCGCCAAAGATGGTTTGCTTTTTCTCAAAATAGAAGCAAAGAATGGAGCTGTATCGATTAACCATAATTATCATTTAAAACTACCATTTTCTGGATATTATTACAAAAACATTCCTTTACCTATTAGCGTAATTCCAGACAGTGGCTATGTATTTAAAGGTTGGGGTAATAATACTAAAAACGA
>WFNC01000307.1 GCA_015488785.1 Flavobacteriales bacterium
AAATCCAATTATACCAAATGAATAATGAAATGCGATATTAAAAAATAGAATTTATTTTTGCTTAGACGATGAAAATAAAATTAGAATAGCCATAGCTATTGTAATTTTATTTGAAGAAGTATAAGTGATAATAAAACTATTTATATATTGCATTTCATTGGACAATGATATTTATAAAATTAGACTTTCTATTCAGCCTAAAGGAAAAAGTAAGCCTAAAGGAGCTAGAGTTATGACTTTTGTACAATTTACCGAAAACAAAGTTACCTTATTTTCAATCTACAGCAAAGGCGAACAAGTCTCTATTTCTGATAAAGAAATTAAAAAAACTGATTAAAGCATTGTAAAACAATTATTTTATTTTCATAAAGAAATACCCCCTAAAAACCTAGGTTTTACGTTGTTTTCTCAATATTGAGAAGGTTTTATTGGGGAATACTCGGAGTGTAACTATGAATTAGAGAAAGCTAATAGTTAAAAAAAACGAAAACCTAAACTAGATTTTCGTTTTATACTTTACCATAGAACAAGAGCTATAATGAACACTATTCATTATTAGATTTAATCACTTCTTTTGTTTGATTGGGAACAAATTGATTAGCCAAGTAATTAAGTTCATTAAATAAAATATCATACGACTTAAAACTATGGTCTAATTCAGATATTATTTTATCAAGTAATTCTATAGATTTTACTCTATCATTAATTGATTTTCTTTTTGTTACTTTTCCATCTTCAAACCAAATAAAGTCAAAACTACCATATTGACTAGAGAAAATTGTACTATCCTGAGAAGCATTAACTATATTAAAAAAATAATTCTCTATTTCTTTACATTCACTTTCGTCTACTTTAATAGTTCTCATATATTCAGGAGATATATGTGAGAATTTATAATTTCTTAAATACTCATCTGAAAAGACTTGCGTTATAGGAAGGTTATAGTTTATAATTATTGGATAAATATATTCATTAGTTTGCCCTGTATGCTTTATTACTAAAGCTCTATTCTGAGCAGAACAACTATTTATTAAAAATAATAAAATAGAAAATATTGTTACTTTAAATATCTGTTTCATGGAACTAACTCTTTTATTTTTGCTGGATTTGTAGTCAATACTTTATTATGAAAGCCTGAAGGCTTATTTTTTAACTTTAGTCCCGTTGATTTAGAACTTCCATTTGGTTGAACTTCAAACCCCCATGTTAAAGTTATAATCCTTTTCTCTAACTCTCCAGCATTATCAACTTTAATTAAGGATGTTTCTGCCTGCCAATTAACTGTTGATTTACTAGGTATCCTACCTAATATATCTTCTATTTTCATACCCTCCGAATTATACTTTATTGAAGCACTTTCTCCTTTTCTATCTGCTATGTCTAAAAACTGAACATTTGAATTAGAAGGAAAGGAATTATTATTTTCAAAAGAACTATTTATATCTGAATTTGTTCTAACTGTTTGAACCCATTTATACAAACTACTTTCTTTTGATAAACTAATATTATCAGATGGCTGATAATTGAACTCTATTTGTATACCTGATTGAGTAGGGTCTCCATAAAACTCAAACTTATTTATTTTTACAAGCCCATTTGGTGTACTAATTTCACTTCCTTTATTAAGGCCTGTAGATGGCTTTGTCTTATTATGTTGCACAAGTACACCTGTTTGTATTCCAAAATCAGCATCTTTAAAAATTGAAGTTCCAGCTTTTTTATTGTCAATAGAGAATCCATCTGCATCTTCAGAAACTTGACCTTTTAGTCTATTGTTTTTCTTGTAAGCTTTCGCTTCCTTTCTAGTTTCAAAAAGACCAGTGTTGTCGACAAAATACATAGGATTATCAAATCCAAATCTGTAAGGTGTCCAGCCTGCCGCTAATGCTTTAAGTGGGGCAGTACTTAACCACCTTCCAAGCCTTGGGTCATACTGTCTAAACTCTGTTGTATAGCTATTCCCATTACCTTTAACTTCATCATCTTTTTCCTGTCCTTGGAATGAGTAACGATATAAACTCCCCCCATTCCTCCCAGGCATCACCATCCCAAAAGGATAATAATCACTAAAAGAAACAATATTTGAACTGAAAAAACAGCCTGCATCTATAGAGTTATTTGTATTAACATCTTCCAACAATTTCTCATCAGTTATCACTGCTCTTACATTCCCAAGATGGTTTAACTCGTATGTATTATGACTATTTGGTTTAAAGTATTCGTTTATAGATTCTCCGTATGTTTTATAAACTTGCGTAGGCAAACTTCCATTCCAAGTATATCCTAATCGTTCTGCGGGGGTACTGTTTGTGTTGGTTATAGAAGAGAAATTAGAGTCAACAAGACCTGTAGAATAATTGTGTAAATTTTCTACAGTGGTATTTAAATTAGGTATGTAAAATTGTCTGTTCAATCCTCTTTTTATTTCTCCCAGTAAAGATACTGAATTTATATTATTTAGATCCTCTTTTTGCAAATCAATAGCATTCATTCTCTAAGTTTATTTTGCTTTTGGTAGAGCCTGTAGTGTTATAAGCGCTAAGGTTAGAATAGAAATAGCTTCTCTATTGCTGTCGTATTCTAGTCTAGGTACAGGATCATAACTTCCTTCATCTACTTCTTTTTGAGTAGATGACATTGAAGATACTTTGTTTGGAGCTAGTTCTATTTCAGTGAATCCTAAATGTTGAGGTTCGATGTAACCAAAATAGATAATTGAAGCAAAATAGATAATCCGATATTTCAATACATAATTGGTATAACAGCACAATTAGGTGCTTTTTTTTGCGTTAGGGATAGGAGCTTTGTTTGAGCTCTTTTTTGTTTTTTTTCTTTCGAAAAACAAAAAAAGCGAGTGCGGATAGCCCGCTCGAACGCCCTAATAATTTTCGCCCAAAATTTCGTCTATTTTCTTTCTAAATACGAAAAGCTAATTTCTTAACAAACTAAATATCAACTCTATAAAGT
>WFNC01000308.1 GCA_015488785.1 Flavobacteriales bacterium
GTTAATTACAAATCTGTCAACAAAATTATTAAGTTAACATTAATTATACTTAACAAAACACTTTGATATTATAGCGCGTTACACTACCTTTAAATTTATTCAATTCTATTTTAAATGAAAAAGTTTTTTTTAATCACTACCGGAGTAATCCTTTCTTTAAGTCTTTATAGTCAAGAAAATACAAAATCTTTTGGCTCTAAAAGCACTGGTCAATCAAAAGTTATTGTTCCAAATAAAAATGGAGCACTTATTTTTGGGGAACAAAATAAAGGAAGTAAAAAAGAATTATTGATTTATCAAACGAACAATAAAAATGAACTGATCTGGTCAAAAAGTATCTCGGCAAAAGATCCTTTAGTAATTAATGATGCATTGGTTACAAGTACAGGAGGTTATACATTAGCAGCAGAAAACTATATCAACAACAGAGAATCTCTACTTTTAATTAATTTAGATGAAAATGGAGAAGAAAATTGGGTGTCAACTTTTAATGAAGAAGGTAATGAAGTAGAACCTTATGCAATTGAAGCATCTCCTACAGCCTATTACATCGGAGGTTTTACAAAATTAAAAACACTAACAGTTAATTCCTATTATAATTTTAGTGTAGAAAAGCAATTCCCTTACTTATTAAAAACAACCTTAGATGGAAAAAAAGTTTGGGCTAAACAAATTCAATTAAACAATACAAATGTCGTTGGAGAAATTAAAGATATTGCGATGACCATAGACAACGAAATTGTTTTTATTGCTAATGTTTATAATCCTGAAAGTAAGACAAAGTCATTGACTAATTATCTTGTAAAAGTAAATGAGGAAGGAAGTGTAATATGGAGTAGGTCAATAACAGATCAAAATATTGAATTTTTCAAACTTCATTTAGATCAAGATCAAAATATAATTTTAGCAGGAAAAAAAACGCTCTCAGAGAAAAAAACAGATATCTCATTAATAAAATTAACTCCACAAGGAGAACTAATATGGGCGCAAAATATCGGAAATAAAGGGATCGAAATTCCAATCGACTTAACAACACTCAATCATGAAATATACTTATCAATATCAACCACATCGTTTGATGATAAAAACAGATCGCAAGCTTTAGTATTAAAATTAGATACCGAAGGGAATATCCTTGCTAATTCATACTTAAAAGAAATGAACTTTAGTAAAATAGCGAGTTTAAAAGCGTTAGATAACACTCTTTATTTCTGCGGTTCCATCATAAAAATAACGGATCACATTATGATGAATTCTATTTCAGGAACTTTTAATAACTTAAACACGAATAATAAAGCTTATCAATTAACTTCTGAAAAGGGTAATTTTACTTTTAAGCTAACTCCCTTAAATTTAATTAATATAGTAAATGAAGCTAATCCAAATCGAATTGAACAGAATTATAAAATAACGATCACAGATGAAAAAATTAGTTCTAAAAAATTATAGTATAGCCTACCTTCTAACGGTAGTCATTGCTCTATTTTCGAATATTGAAGTAAAAGCTGATGGTTGTAATACTGGAGGTTTTATACTTCGTCATTGTCAAAATTCTGCAATTACCAATCAATACGAATACTGTTTTGCTCCAGGATCTAGTTCGGACGAGCCTAATAACACAACCTATTATTGGGATTTTGGAGATGGTACGACCTTAACTAAATTCAACGACAATAGTGAATCTTGTCATATCTATTCAGCCCCGGGAACCTATTCCATTCAACTGATTGTGGATCCATTGAGTATGTCTAAAACCTGTACCTTAACCCAAACATTTACAATCCCATTAGTTCAATATGCTATTGGAGTTTTAGAAACATGTACTGAAACAACCTTAAATGTACAAGTAAATACTGCTGCGAACTGGTACTTAGATGGAGTTGGACCTAAACCATCAGGATCAGAAACAATTACCACACCAGGAACGTACAACATACAAGTAAAAACAGGTAGTTGTATTTATTCAGACACTACCGTTATATTTGATCCCGTTTTGTATAGCGCTACTACGCTATCAGATTTTAACGGAGTAAACATTGCTTGTAATGGAGAACATAATGGATCTATTACAGCCAACGTTACAGGAGGAGAACCTAATTATACTTATCAACTGCAAAACGGACCATCAATTGTTTCAGCCAACCTATCCGAAACTTTTAATAACCTACCTGCAGGGAATTATTCAGTAACCATTACAGATGCTAGAAATTGCCCCGTAACTCAAAACTATATTTTAACAGAACCGCCTCCACTTCTAACAACTACTAATTCAATTCCAGCGGTTTGTTTAGTTGCTCCAGCTGAAGGGACTTTGGAGATTGCGTCAATTGTAGGAGGAACAGCGCCGTATTCTGTTCTTTGGAGCTCTGGTAATGTTACACAACAAGAAACAAATATTCCTGTTGGAGAACATACATTTAGTTACATTATTACAGATGCCAATAATTGTGAACTACACGATACCTTAACAATTCTAAACACAGCAAAACCTGAACCTGAATTCACATGGACAGACACTTGCCTATACAATCCCATGGACTTTATAGATCAATCAACAATAATTGATGGGACTCTAAATAATTGGAATTGGAACTATGGAGATGGAACTACTGATTTAACTCAAAATACTAGTCACTTATTTACAACTGATGGAACACATACTGTAACACTAATTGTAACTTCTAATTATGGTTGTAATAATACAGTTCAACATGAGGTTACTTCGTATCCAGTTCCATTAGCTCAGGTAGATGTAAACAACGAATGTGTCTATACTAATTTAATTTTTAATGATATTTCTCTGATTAATAACCCCGATAATATTACATCTTGGATCTATAACTTTGGAGATGGAAGTCCACTTGAACAAAATCAAAATACAACTCACCTCTACCCTGCTGCAGGAAATTATAACGTTACAATGATTGCAACTTCAAATCATGGATGTATTGATGATTCAACATTTGAAGTAACTGTGTATCCAAAACCTGTAGCGAATTACGCTAACACAACTATTTGTGAAAACGTACCACCAACTCAATTTACCAATCAAGCATCTGTTACTACAGGAAGTATAGTTGGGTGGACTTGGAATTTTGAAGATAATAGTAATAATATCTCGACACTACCTAATCCAGCACACCCTTATTCTACTGAGGGCATTTATAATGTGCAAATGATCGTAATAACGGATAAAGGATGCTTAGATACAATTGAAAACCCTGTTACAGTTCTAGCTAAACCCTCTAATAATTACACTTCGGATATTACAGAACATTGTGCCCCTGCTTGTATAAATTTTGTAGATCAAACGATTGCTAATTCAGACAACATTATAAATTGGCACTGGGATTTTGGAGATGGTTCAGAAAATATAGATCAGAACCCTTCTAATTGTTATGCAAACATTAGTAATACTGAAGATAAATATTTTGATGTTACATTAATTACAACAAATAACTTAGGCTGTTCTGACACTCTAATTATCAATGATTATATAACAGCTTGGCATAACCCGTTAGCTGAATTTAGCACAGAACACGATACATTAAATATGTATGTAAGTCTTTTTGAGTTTGAAAATGAGACATTGGGTGCTGACTACTATAACTGGGATTTTGATGATAACCAAACATCAAATGATTTTGAACCATCTCATCATTACGAAGACACGGGAACATATTACGTTCAATTAGCAGTTGAAACAATTAATAATTGTGTGGATACAATTGTTCACCCTGTAAATGTAGAAGCTGTAGTCGCTTTATTTATCCCCAATTCATTTACTCCAGATGGAGATGGATTCAATGATTCATTTTTCTTTAAAGGATATGGTATTATAGAAGAAGGGGTCGATTTTAAAATTTTTGATCGATGGGGAACATTAATCTATCAAACAAATACTTTTAAACCTTGGGACGGAACCTATAAGTCAAGAGTTGTTCAACAAGATGCTTATGTTTGGAAACTAACCTGTTTTGATGTATTTGGGAAAGAGCATAATAAAAAAGGTCATGTTACTGTAATAAAATAAGTTTCCTTTGGTTCTTTTGAATTTTTGTATAAAATAAATGTACCTTTTTTAATAAGTTGTATTCAATAATATAAACCAACTTATTATGAAAACCTTAATTATTTTATCAGTTCTATTTTTATTTATTAATTGTGATAATCACACGAGTTTAACACATAATGACTCAAGTGAAAGTTTACAAAAACAAATTGACGTAGCTTTAGAAAAACCTATAATTGTTGAACCTAAAATTGACTCAATAAAATACCATTTAGAATGGATAGATTCCTTTACTCTTGAAAATACGCTTATCAACCGAGTGGAAGTACCAAATGGATTTAAACGTATTCCTAAAAAAGAAGGTTCTTTTTCTCATTGGATTAGACGTCTTCCCCTAAAAAAAGGAAATCCAAAAGTAATGCTTTACAATGGTGAAGAAAAATGGAATCAAGAAGCAAATGCTTTTGTATTCGACTTAGATGTTGGAGACAGAGATTTACAACAATGTGCTGACGCAGCAATGAGAATCAGAGCTGAATATTTATTTCACACCAAACAATATAATCAAATTCATTTTAACTATACAAATGGAGCTCTAGTTCAATACTCTAAATGGAGAAACGGATATATGCCTGTACCAAAAGGTAAAACTATTCATTGGGTAAAAAAAGACAAATGCAACAAGAGTTATAAAAGTTTTAAATCCTATATGATTCAAGTTTTCAATTATGCAGGAACATATTCTTTGAGTAAAGAATTAACACCTGTAAAATATGAAGATATGAAGATTGGTGATTTACTAATATATGGAGGCTTTCCTGGACATACTGTTTTGGTTGTAGATCTAATCGTAAATAAAAACACCAACGAGAAAAAATTTCTACTCGCACAAAGCTATATGCCTGCACAAGATTTTCACATTCTAAAGAATCCAAATAGTGATTCTCCTTGGTATCAATTAAATAACGACGAAATAATAGAGACTCCCGAGTGGACTTTTGATACGACACAATTAATGAGATGGAACTAAATAGAATTCTCGTAAAAACACTATAAATCAGTAGTATCGCTGTTTTTTATTGCTTTTTTAGCGCCCACTAAATAGCTTTACTATTTGAGTCTAATTAGCCATTTAAGTATTCATTACTACAATAATAATTTTAAGAAAATACAAAAGAAAAAGTTAGGATAAATCTATTTTATAATTATCTTTGCAACCGTAAAACCAAAATGGTTTTCAACATAACAATCACTAAAATAGTATTGCAAGATGTATTTATCACAAGAAAAGAAAAGAGAATTCTTTAAAGAATTTGGAGGAACAGAAACGAACACAGGAAGTTCAGAAGCTCAGGTAGCTATGTTCACATTTAGAATTGCTCATTTAACAGAGCACTTAAAGAAAAACAAAAAAGACTTTGTAACTCAAAAATCTTTAATCGCTTTAGTAGGAAAGAGAAGAAATCACTTAGACTATTTAAAGAAAAAAGATATTAACCGTTATAGAGCGATTGTTAAGAAATTAGAATTACGTAGATAATTATATCTGTGAATAATTCAAGAAAAATAAAAAGGGCTTTGGTACATTTGTACTCTAGTCCTTTTTTTGTAAAATAGTAAACATTAGTAAGAAGCAATTCGGCTTTTTATTTCAACAAATAAACAATGAATATAGTAACAAAAAAATTCGATTTAGGTAACGGAAAAGAGATTACCATCGAAACAGGAAAATTAGCGAAGCAAGCAGACGGTGCTGTTGTAGTTAGAATTGGAGACACAATGCTTTTAGCAACAGCTGTTTCTAACAAAGATGCAAAAGAAGATATGGATTTTCTTCCATTAACTGTTGATTACAGAGAAAAATTTGCTTCAACTGGTCGTTTTCCAGGAGGATTCTTAAAAAGAGAAGCTCGCCCATCGGATGAAGAAATTTTAACGATGCGTCTAGTTGACAGAGCGTTAAGACCATTGTTCCCTGGAGATTACCACGCTGACACACAAGTTATGGTTCAGTTAATGTCTTCAGACAAACAACACATGCCTGACCAATATAACTGTTTTGCTGCTGCTGCTGCAATCGCAGTTTCTGATATTCCATTTAACGGACCTGTTTCTGAAGTCAGAATCGCTCGTAAAAATGGAGAGTTCATGATTAACCCAACTTTTGAAGAATTGAAAGGTTGTGATTTGGATATGATGATTGCTGGTACTTTAGAAAGTATCGTAATGGTTGAAGGAGAAATGAACGAAATTTCTGAAGCAGAGATGCTTGAAGCAATTAAAGAAGCTCATAAAGCAATTATTGTTCAATGTGAAATCATTAACGAATTGGCTAGTGAAGTAAAAAAATCTTTAGTAAAAAGAGAATATACTCACGAGAAATCAAACGAAGATTTAGCAAAGGCTATTCACGCATTTGCGTTCCAAAAGTGTTACGATATTGCTAAACAAGGTTTAAATGATAAAGCTAAAAGAGCTGAATTATTTGGAGCTGTAAAAGCAGAATATATTGAATCTATCTCTGAAGAAGAAGCGAAAGAAAATGCTTACTTAATCGGTAAATATTTTAAAGCGGCTCAAAAAGACGGGGTTAGAAAATGTATGTTGAACGAAAAAATTCGTTTAGATGGTCGTAAGATGAATGAAATTAGACACATATGGTCAGAAGCAGGTTACTTGCCAAGTCCACATGGATCAGCTTTATTCCAAAGAGGTGAAACTCAAGCTTTAATGACACTTACTTTAGGTAGTAAATTAGATGTACAAAGAAAAGATAGTCCTTTAATTCAAAAAGAAGAAGACTTTATCTTACATTATAACTTCCCTCCATTTTCTACAGGTGAAGCTAGACCTATTAGAGGAGTTAGCCGTAGAGAAATTGGACACGGAAACTTAGCTTTGAGAGCTTTAAAACCAATGCTTCCAGCTAAAAAAGATAATCCTTATACAATACGTTTAGTATCAGAAATATTAGAATCTAATGGTTCTTCTTCTATGGCTACAGTTTGTGCTGGAACTATCGCATTGATGGATGGTGGAGTAAAAATGAAAAAACCAGTTTCTGGAATTGCTATGGGATTGATTACCGATAACGAAAGTTATGTTGTGTTATCTGATATTTTAGGTGATGAAGATCATTTAGGAGACATGGATTTTAAAGTTACAGGAACAGAAGACGGTATTACAGCTTGTCAAATGGACATTAAAATTGATGGTTTAGATTACAAAATGCTAGAAGAAGCATTGGCACAAGCTAGAACTGGACGTTTACATATCTTAGATAAGATTAAAGAAACAATTACTGAAGCTAGAGTAGATTACAAAGGACATGTTCCAAGAATTGAAACAGTTGAAGTTCCAGACGATTGTATCGGAGGAATTATTGGTAAAGGAGGTGAAACAATTCAAGCTATACAAGCTGAAACAAACACTTCTATTTCTATTGGAGATCCAGATGATAACAAAATGGCTATTATTGAGATTTACTCTGAAGATAAAGCTGGATTGGAAGATGCTATGGCTAGAGTTAAAGCAATTGCATTCCCTCCTACTGCTGAAATCGGAGAAACATATACTGGAAAAGTTAAAAACATTGTAGCATTTGGTGCTTTTGTTGAAATTTTACCAGGAATTGACGCTTTATTACACGTAAGTGAAATTGCTTGGGAAAGAGTAGAAAAAGTTGAAGAATACTTAAAAACGGGAGAAATTATCGACGTTAAAGTAATCGGAAAAGATCCTAGAAACGGAAAATTAAAAATTTCTAGAAAAGTACTTTTACCTAAACCAGAAAAAAAATAAACTTAGCAATAAGTTAGTTTACAAAAAGCCCTTTATCAATTGATAAAGGGCTTTTTTTGTAGCTATTAAATTCGATTGAAATTTTGTTGTAGCCATTAATATAAACATGGCTGCGACTTTGGGTAATATATAACAAATAGAAACGACTAGAACACTTAACATTCAACCTTATAAGCATCTATAAATCAAAGTCTATAATTATAAAAACATTAACAAATCAATAAGTTATAAACATCCTCCCCTGTTTTTTTCTTAAATCTTTGTTTTGCTTTCTTTACCCCTTCTACTGAGATATTCAAAATTTCTGACATAGAATTATTTGAATAGCCTAATTTTAAAAGCATTAATATTTTAGTTTCATTTTGAGATAATTTCACCCCTGCTTCATTTATATCTTTATCAATTTTAGGGTAAATAGAATTAAATATTTTGATTATATCCATCCACTCTTTATCAGAAATGTAACTTTGATCGAAAATAGTAAAAATAGAACTTAAAAGATTCTTATGATTTTCAGTTTCATTTTTAGAGCTTAACTCCTCTTCTAACCCTTGAATTTTCTTATTACTAATTCTTAAGTACTCTTGATTTTTTGTTAACTCCTTTTTCTTTTTCGATAACTCCTGTTCAATCTCTAATGAAACTAGTTTTTCTTGTAATACTTTATTCTCTAATAATCGCTTTTTATTTTTATAACTATTGATAAGATACAAAAACAGAAATACCCCTCCAAATAGAACTGCTAATAATAGCCAAGTGTACATTCTTTGCTTTTCTTTATTAACCTCCAAATCTTTAATTTTTTCTTTTTCTTTTGCTAATTCATATTTAACCTGAAACTCTTCTTCCAATTCTTTTGTTGACCTATTGTATATCGAATCTTTAATATTAATATACTCAGTTAAATACTCTAATGCAATTGTATCTCCATTTTTATTTAACTCATTTATTAGCAAAGACTTATAGCCTTTCAGTAAACCTTTTTTGTACTGTATAGGCTTACTCCACGCTATTGCTTGTTGCAATAAAACTTCTGTAGAATCATATTCTCCTAACCTAGAATATAATCCTCCTGCAGAAATATATGCAAAAATAGCGTTAACTGACTCTGGAAATTTTTCATCACAAACAGACAGGTACTTGTTTATATAAAGTTTTGCACTATCTAATTTAGACTCTGAAGCAAATCCTCTTGCCAACATAAAATACTCTACAGAAACATCCGAATTACTAAATGACCCAATTTTTATTGCTTTTTGAATGTAATAACGAGAGCTATCTAATTTGTTTTCTCTGGAATATAATATACCTAAATTTAACAACAACACTTTATACATTCCCTCTCCACTCTGACGGTTATCTTCATAAGTTGGCAATATTGATTTTCCAACTTCTATTGCTCTGTCATACTTTTTTAATCCAGTATAATAGCCCATTATATACATTTTTACGTTTGCATCTAAGGTATTTTTCTTAGCCGATTTTTTAAATGTTTGAACAATCGAATCTGCCTTCAAATAAGCACTCAGTTCTAATAGAAATTTACTTTTCACACCTAAATTAAATCCTTTAGCTAGATAATAAGATATTTTTAGCGTGTCAGGAATCACTTCCTTTTGAATAGACGCTTCCATTTGATTAAGAAAAACTTCTGCCTTCTTGGGTTCATTTTTGAATAAATGAGACCGTACCATTCTTGAATAAAAAACACCTGCCTTAGAATCTATTTTCAACGATAAACTTTCAATTTCTTTACATAGTTTTTCTGTTTCTGACATTTCAAAAACGTGGTCAGATTCTAGCAGGTTTATAATCGAATCAATCTTATATTGTTCATTTTGACTAATCCCTGCTAAACTTGCAAGAATAAAAATCATTATTAAAAATATTTTGCTCATTTTTTTTATTTTAATCCTCCCCTACCAATAAATTACAACCTCTTGTATCTGAATAATCGAAACGTCCTAGTATTTCAAAAGTATCGGCTTTCTGGTTAATTTTACCTAAGTCTTGTGTTGCGATAAAACTACAACTATTTACATTTGCCAAATCTATAATATTTATTCCTCCCGATTTATTTTTAGTCTGAAAACTTAACGGATCATTTATATCTCTTATTAAAACTTTCATCCAAGGTGGCGTTTTGAACAATCCTCCTTTTTGAGAATAAGCCTGAGAAAGTAACTCTGTCATTCCATACTCGCTGTGAACAATATCGACTCCAAAACCTGTTTTCAAAACTTTGTGAAGTTCTGGTTTTGTCAATTCTTTTCGTCGCCCTTTCATACCTCCTGTTTCCATTATCAAGAAATTGTTATTCAAATTTAAGTTTTCTTCTTCTATTAAATCCAACAGAGCATAGCTAACTCCTATCAAAAGGACTTTTCGATTTTGTTTTGCTAATTTTTGTAATAAATCTTTTGTCTCTGATAGATTATCCAAACAATATTTACTTTCTTTATTCTTAGACAATTGAATTAATTTATCGACCATATAAACCAACGAAGATTCTCCTTGTTCTAAGTAATTTGGCAAAAGTGCTAAAACGGTGTATTCTTCTATATTTCCATAAAAATGAGAAAAACCTTTTAGAAAAGAAGCTTCATAAATACTCAAATCGGTAACGAAATGTTTACTTTTTCCTGTTGAAGTTGTCCCGCTACTTTTAAATGTTTTTTCTATATTATTATTTTCTGTAACTACTTCTAATGATTTAAAAAACTGAATTGGCAAAAATGGAATTTGCTTGTAATCTTTAATATTAGTCGGAGTACAATTAATTAATTCTAAAAACTGCTTATAAACTTTATTGTATTTTGCTTGATAATGAAATATACTTAGCGCAACTTCGTTAAAGTCTTTATCCGTTTTTATTGAGAAAATTTTTGATTTTATATGAGTTGAAAATTCAAGCATTCGATAATTATTGTAACTTTACTAAAGTATTATATGATTTTAAAAACAAAAATAGCATTTACTGTAACAATCTTGTTACTTATTCTACTTTCTTCTTGTATAAAGGTAGAAACTTTTCCGCCTGAACCTGTCATAAAATTTAAAGAATTTAAAGTTTATCCAAATTCTGACTCTGCAGCTGTTATTTTATCTTTTCAAGATGGAGATGGAGATTTGGGATTGGACATTCAAGATACTTTATCGCCTTACAACCCTGATAGTTATTTTTATTACAATGCATACTTGGAATATTATGAATTGATGGATGGAGTTTGGGTAAAAGGAACTGCTGATCCTAGTGGGAACAATTTCCCTACAGCAGACACAATTGTTTTTAAAAATAGACTTCCTAACATTACTCCAATCGGTCAAAACAAGGCGCTTAAAGGAGACATTACTTTAACACTTGAACCTTTTTACTATAATCCAGTTTCTAATCACAGTGATTCTGTCAAATATAGAATTGTGATTATAGATAGAGCTTTAAATATTAGTAATACAATCGAAACAGAAGTAATTACTCATTAATATTCAAATTTTATGATAATTACACGCAATAAAAATAACTCGTCTATTCGAACAAAACGATTTAGATTCAGTTTGACTAAACTATTATTCATTAGTCTTCTTCCATTTTTGATTGTTCAATGTTCTTCTAAAAAAAATATTCCCAAGCGAAATACAATTACTGCCAAAGCAACAAAAACGAACATTCTTAATCCAGAATTAATTGTGTATAATACTTCTTTGGACAGCAGCTCCTTTTATTATAGTATTTCTTCTGAAAACACCCTTTATACTCGAAAAGATAAATTATCGGCTTATCATTCTTCTTTAAAAATTAGTTATTTACTCTATCCTTATGGAGATTCTAAAACAATTATAGACAGTGCTTCTTTTTATATAAATGATAAAGTAAGAACCAAAACATTAAAAAAACTAACCGGAAGTGTTAAATTATCAACACCAAGAAATAGAGATTATCTATTGAAAATTGTGACTAAAGATTTGAACAGAGGCGCTTTTATCGAAAAGAAAATTTACATTAATAAAACAGACTTAGACAACCATCAATATTTTTTACTGTTAAAAGATTCTTCATATACTCCTATTTATGAGACTTATATTACTGACACAAATAATCTTATTTTATCCTCTTCAATTAATAAAAATAAAACATTATATGTAAAATATTATAATCGTGATTTTAAAATTGCGGCGCCTCCTTTTGCTTCTGTCAATACGCTACCATTTAATTACAAATCTAATCGTGTAAAGGAAATTATATTAAACGACAAAGGAACTTCAAACTTGGATGCTCCAAAAAATGGTTTTATTCAAATACAGTCCGATACTACAAATAAAAAAGGTTTAACTCTTTTTAAATTCTCCCCAAATTTTCCTCGAATTGTTAATGCCAACGGTCTTATTGATCCACTAAGATATATTTGTTCAACAGCCGAATACAATGAATTACTGAGTAGCGATACTCCAAAAATAAGTGTTGATGAATTTTGGTTGTCTAAAGCCAGCAGCAAAGATAGAGCAAGAGAATTAATCAAGCAATATTACAACAGGGTAGAAAACGCGAACAAATACTACACTTCACATAAAGAAGGTTGGAAAACTGACCGTGGAATGATTAGTATTATTTTTGGAAGTCCTACACTTATTCGAAGAACTCCAAATTCTGAAACATGGATTTATGGAGAAGAAAATAACTTAATTTCTTTAAACTTTATATTTAGAAAGCGAGAAAATCCCTTTAGTGCTAATGATTACAAGCTTGAACGTTCTTCTACTTACAAATCGAGTTGGTATAGAGCGGTGGATACTTGGAGAGCTGGACGTGTTTTTTATGGGTATTGATTACGAATAATATCCTTTCATTATACTCTTACCCCCATTACTGTAACATCATCTATCTGCTCTGTGTCTTTTTTCCAATCGAGGAAAGCTTCTTCCAGTACCAGATAAAAGAAGTTCTCTATTTGTCAAATTTTGTTTTTTTATTCAACGCTAAACTTAACTCAAAAAAAACGTAACGCTTTTACGACATCTCCTTTTAGGTAAGTTCCTATTCCTTTAGCGTTTAATGCATTTGATTTGGATTGAAGTCTAACTTTTGATAAATGATCAGTCACTTCATCTATTTGAACTTGATTGATGATTATATTTTCATAATAAATCATACTGTCTAACCGACATTCCCCACCCCTAATTCATTTTTGACTTTTTGAAGAAAAACGACCAAATATTGATGTCGTTTTCCCTTGTTTTGTAGTTTCAATTAGAAAATCACTTTTCA
>WFNC01000309.1 GCA_015488785.1 Flavobacteriales bacterium
CGGGTGCGTGTGAGGCCTGCGACCGACCGGGAAATTATCATCAGCAAGCTTAAGATGGCTGATTTTAAAAAGTGGCTGGGAGAACAATAAATGTTGGTGCTTTAAAAAAATACCGGCCCTGAGATAACAAGACCGGTATTTTGTGAAGCAAATAAAGCTTAATAATTCTTTTCCTGTATTTCAAAATATGATTGCGGGTGCAGACAGGCAGGACACACTTTGGGCGCTTTTTTCCCTTCGTGGATGTAACCACAATTACGACATTTCCATATCACAACGCCCTCTCTCTCAAATACACGGCCTTCTTCCAGGTTGTTGTATAGTGTTGAGTAGCGTTCCTCGTGAGCTTTCTCTACTTTGGCAATCATCCGGTAAGCGGTGGCTATCTCTTTAAAGCCTTCTTCTTCGGCAACGCGGGCAAACTCCGGATAAAGTTCTGTCCATTCTTCATTTTCGCCTTCGGCAGCAGCTTTCAGATTCTCTAACGTTGTGCCGATTATTCCGGCCGGATAAGTAGCCGTAATTTCCACCGGGCCTCCTTCCAAAAATTTAAAAAAGCGTTTGGCATGTTCTTTTTCATTGAGGGCTGTCTCTGCAAAGATGGCTGAAATTTGTTCCAGTCCTTCTTTTTTTGCCTGTTTGGAGAAGTAGTCATAACGCATTCTTGCCTGTGATTCGCCGGCAAATGATTTTAACAGGTTTTGTTCTGTTTTGGTTCCTTTTAAGCTTTTCATGTTTTACTGTTTTAAGATTTATAATTCATATTTAATTTCCCCGATAGCTTTCCATGTCCATCTTTTATCTGTTTTCAAAGATATATTTCAGTTACCTTGATGTTTTTTACTTCTTCCAATAATCTGAATATTAACATCTTCAATGTTCATGTTCTTTAATTTGTCATTTCTGTTGAGGTAATTCATAATTATTTCCGTAAGCCCATCATCAAAATAATCCAGAATTTTCTGCTTGTTGTCGAGGTATAAATGATAGTGCTTTTCTATGATGGCATCGTACCGAACCACATTATCATCGGTTTCAATTTTTCCAATCACCTTTTTTGAAACCAAAGTGTTGAGAATCTGATATACCGTACCCACCGAAATATTGGGATGAATCTGCCGAATTATTTTTATCAGTTCTTCGGCTGAAGGATGATGGTGGTTGTCCACCAAAGCCTGCAATACCGCTATTCTTTGCGGTGTAATCTTCATCCCCGCTTCTTTCAATTTTTCCTTAACAGCCGCTGGTTTCATAATAAACTTGTTCTTAATCAGGAATAATTACTATTTAATAATTGTACAAATTTACAATAAGTTTCTTAAAAATCAACCTGTTTAAAAAATATTTTCTCAAAAATTCAGGATACGCCAGTCAGGCCACCTAATCTTTTTGCTCATTGTCTTTTCAATATTGAGACCAACGGTCAAGTATATGAGGCGTTGGGCGTTTTGAAACACCTGACTTTCAATTTATCATGCCGTTTACTTATATTCATAATGTTTCAATTCAGCTACCACTCGGCCAATGCTTTATGTACGGTGTTGGTATTTCGTTGTTTATTCTTCAATGCTTTTCTTTTCGTCATTATTTCGCTTTCCCAATTCTTTTGTATTCATTGGTGAAATTACTTTTCTGCCTGTTTTCTCTTCAATTTCTTTTCTTGTATTTCCGGCAATAGTTCCTCCTTGTTTCGCAATCACTTTGTTTTCTCTAAACGTTTTAGGTTTCTTTTCTCTCGAAATCTCTTTTGTCGTTGCTTCCGCTAACATATTAAGAACCAATTCCAGATTAGTCATATTATCTCTAAGATTTTCTTTTTTTAAGTTTTTAAATTCTTTGTATTCTTTGACGTTAAATCCTGACCATGCTTTTGTAATCTCATTAGTTAATATTGCGTATTCTAATCCTTTTTTTACACCACGCAATTCCCATTCGTCAGTTAGTTCTTTACGAACTTCAATACTTTTTAGTCTTTGGTTAATCCAATTCTTCGAATATCCTTTCTTAAGGTATGTTTCCATTGCGCGCTCAAATGCAAGTTCCGGGTCTTCAGTTTCCTCAATTCTTTCATAACCAACTTTCGCCAGCCATACTTTAAAAGGTTCTGCTTTTGGTGAGGGAATCGTTTGAATTAATCGAAGAAGCTGCTCTGTATCTGCCACATCAGTTAATCTTAGTTTTCCATCTGCTGCCTGCATTTTCAACTGTCCCAATATATGGGACAGTTCACTTCCTTCTTTCTTCAACTTGGATTTTAAAGCATTCCAATATTTTCTTGGACGTGGACTATCAGTCAAAACTTCAATAACATCTATGATTGAAAAAAACCATTTGTCTTGTTCTTCATCCCATTGAACTCTAACTCGCTTGTCCTGAAATAATTTTATTGCATTTTCTTTTGTCATTTCTTATTTTCTAAATGTCAACTTCAAAGATAATCTTTTTTTTTCGAGCTACTTTTTATATTGAGGACGGTTTTTTTCACAATGAATGCTAACGTACAGGGCTATGCGACGTGACGCAGTTTATTGTTTTATTTTTCTATTTTCCAGTATCTTCATTTAATGTTTAATTGTCAAATACACAGCCAGTTGCGGCATGACGTATAGCTGATGTTGTATGCTGGGCTTTATTCATAATCAGGCAGTTATCAATTTATTATAATCCAAAATTCGCTCAATCGAAGCACTGCTGTTTCTGAAAAAAAATAGTTTTTTGGGTCGGCAAAAATGCGTTGGCAAACAGACAAGCTCTTTTGTAATTTTTGGTTGTGGGTAGGCTTGTGTGAATTGCAAATGTGCTTGGCTGTATGAGCTGGCTATGCATTTGGCCTGATATTAAATGTGCTTTTCAAATCTGTTAAAATCAAGTTGAAGTTTCCATCGAACTTTTTATTGATTTCATCATATGAACCAATCAGTCTTTCGTAAATCGGATTGCCAAATATGTCTTTATCTTCTATTGTTCTTTTTGAAGCAATATTGGAAGCAAAAATATCCTTAATCTTTTTCAGGATTATAATCTGGTCGTCTGAAAAATCGTAAGTATGAATGTAAGAAAGGTAATTCTTTTCTATTCGTTCTTTGGGTGTCGGAATTTTCTTCTTGCCTAAAGCGTGCAATAAAAAGTCCCACGCTGAACCTTCGGGATAGTCATACATTTTCTGTAAATGACCTTCGTCCAAAAATGTATTGGGTTTACTTAACCAGTCAATAAGTCTTGAAATTTCTTCTTCTGTAGGCTGATAATTTTTCGTTGCTGCTTTTTGCTTTAAATCAGTCATCACAGGTTCTTTGGTTTTTTTCAATTCTTCTTCAAAAATCCGTTTTGCCTCTTCTATGGGAATATTGTCTTTTATTTCTATTGAATCCCCATGAATTTCAACTCTTTGAATTAAATTTGCAGGGTCAGGATTATCAATAAGAAAGTAATCACCTTTCGGGTTTTTCGGACCTGATGATTTTTTTTGTTTACCGGGTTTAACAACTTTTTTATTCTCTTTTGCAGTGCCTTTCCCATTATCTTCCATCCGTTTACATAAACCCACAAAATCGAGAATAGTAAAGCTGAATTTACCTGTTTTTGGGTCAAGACGTGTGCCTCTGCCTACCATTTGAATATATTTACCAACTGATTTTGTCAGGGAAGCAAAGGCAATATATCTCACGCAGGGAATATCAACTCCGGTACTTAATATGTCAACCGATGTAACTACATAAGGTTTTTGATATGGCTTTTTAAACCACGCTTTCAATGTTTCGTTTAGTTCATTATTTTCAGAAATTACTGCTTCGGCATAATAAGGTTTTTCGGAATTGTCGTTTTCAAACACCTTATTGACTGCTTTTGCCAGTTCAATACAGTGAGGCTGGCTGACACCAAACAGAATAATTTTTTCGCCATATTGAGTATTCTTTTTTAATTCTTCTGCAATACGCATACAGTTTTCTTCCGAAATAAATTTACGGTTTAACTGTTCAAGTTTAAGTTTTTTCTCTGCACCAAGTGCAATTTCGTATTTTTCTTTTGGGTCAAGTACATGGTCAAATTCAATTCCGTTTTCTTCAGCTTCAGCAACCAACGATGATTTAAGCTCAATAGGTTTGTATGGCGCCAAAAAACCTTCACTGATACCCCTGTCCATGTCGAACTGAAAATCCGGCTCGCCGGTTTCACAACCAAATAATTTATAAGTGTCAATAATTGCTAAATCTTCCTCGGCAATTTCAGTTCCTTTTTTATGGGTTGCTATTCTCGGTGTAGCAGTCATTCCGATTCTCGGACAGAGAAAGTGGTCGAAAATCAGTTTTCTGTTTACATTGATACTACGATGGCATTCATCAACAATAATTAAATCATAAAAATTTGCCGGTAAATCGCTGTGTATTATTTCAAGTGTATCAATAACCACAACATGAATATTGGCATGTTTTCGTGTCCTGAAATTGGCTGTTGTTATCCAACTGCTCGGAAACTCTTTACTGATTAAAGCAAAACCATCATCCACCGATTGTTTGGCAAGCATGCGCCTGTCAACCACAAACAATATCCTTTTTGCAAGGCTGTGGCTAAGCAGTGCTTTAACCATTGCTACGGCTGTACGGGTTTTACCTGTCCCTGTTGCCATGTGAATAAGCATCTTTTGTTTTCCTGCTTTATAA
>WFNC01000310.1 GCA_015488785.1 Flavobacteriales bacterium
CCTCCAATTTCAAGCTTAGAAGATTTAAGAGTTCGTTTTCCATCTGAAAAAACAGGAGATTATCCAGTGGAATTAATTGTTGAAAATGCAGATGGATGTCAAGATTCTATTACAAGACATTTAATTATAAACAGTGTTTTTACATTGTATGCTCCTAGCGCTTTTTCTCCAAACGATGATGGATTGAACGACGAGTTTTTTATTAAAGGAGAATCTGTTTCAGAAGAGGATTTTTCGCTAAAAATATTTGACCGAAACGGGACAATCATTTTTGAAACAACTAAAATGGATGATTACTGGTATGGAACATCTAAGTCGGGAAGGAAACTACCAACAGGAATGTACGTATGGAGAGTCTTAGCTAAAGATATCTATACTAGCGAGCGTAAAGAGTTCTTTGGTCACGTAGCGATTATTAAATAGCTAGAAACTGAAGTTAATTATAAAAAGCGTTTTAATATCTATTTTCTTTTGTAGTCAGGCATATGCTCAAAGCTACGGTGAAATCAATAAAAAGATAGGCTTAACTGATTCTTTGTTTAATAAATTAGAATTACGAGTTTATAAAAAAAGGAAGCTTAAGTAATAAAGAAGAAATTATACAGCTGTACATAAACTCTCAAGGTAAATGTATGTACTCAATTTATCATTACTTGAATTCAGCTACTTTTCAAAACTTCAATATCTTAAGAACTGAACTTAATATCTGGAATGGAAATTATGACAATCTCCATTAGATAGAAATACAATCGTCTAGGCTATGGTTAGTACGGGTAGATTTGAAGTTCTTCACTGTCGGTTTACCACTTAGCCAAAACAAACGTTTTACTTTTAATTTGTCACTAAACCCCGCATTAAATATATACATTGTTACCCACTGGCTACTTTCCGCAAACTAGTTAGCGTTGGCGTGAAAGCTCTTTTAAATTTGTGAGGTACGAGCAAACTTTAAATGTGCTTGAACTTGAGTTGGACTTATTCCAGTTTAATCCCATACTTAGTCGTTAAAAAATCATCTATTTCATTTTGTTCTGTTAAGTTAGTTAGCTTTGTTTTTTCATTCTCTGATAAATCACAAATTCCAAAGTTTTTTATATAATTTTTAGCCACGGAAAAATAATTTCCTGCATATGGTTTACTTGTATTTTCAATATAATACCAAAATATTTTTGACATTAATACTTTTTGTAAAAGAAGTAGATCTTCTGTAGATTCAGATAATACGGCATAACCATTATAAAACAACAAATCAGTATCTCCTGTAAGAACAAAACAAGGTTTTTTCTAATTCCTCCCTAATTTGTTTTTCTTCCATCATTACATTGTTTTAATTTTAGTGTTCAACTCCGTAATTCTCTCTATTAGCTTATCAAAGCTAATAGTAGCACCATAAAACATACTTTCTTGCATAGTTTTATAATCTTTTTTCCAATGTTTAATTGTTTCTTCTGGTGGAACAATGTTTATTGATTTGGGTATGTGGTTTGCATAATCAATTCCTCTGATTGCATTAAAGTTCTTTCTGTGTTCTACAATAGTATTATATAGAGCAGTATCTTTCAACGCTTCTACACCATGAGTAGTGTCCATTAACTTTTCTAAATCGTATAAATGACGACTCATTCTTTCTACTCGTATAAATTTTGTCTCTTTTTGAAATTCTTCATGTAATAAAAATATTTTTTCAAGAAATGTACGTTTAGGAGATACTACAGGAATTGTAACTTCTTGTTCTGCAAATGGAAGTTCGCTAAACTGACTAGATACCATTGAAATAATTGCTTTATTATCTACAGGTTCCATTAAAGACCTTGCTCCAACTTCTATTAAAACTCTAGGTTTTAAATAATCAGATTCTTCCGTTAAAGATTTGTATCGTAATTCAATAATTAATGGGTCAGTATCGGTATTCTTTGTTTCTTGAACGACTAATTCATAATCTGATACACCTAATTTTACTAGTTCATTATTGATGTCATTATAAAACTCTGTTCCAATAAAGGAACAAGACGCCTTTCTTAGTTTCTTAACTTGTGTTTTACTTAATTCTCCTTGAAAATCAAGATGTTTTCTATCAATAACTAAATCAATATCTTCTGAGAAACGTTCAATTAAATTCCAAGCTTTACTCAATGAGGTTCCGCCTTTAAAAACAATTTGATTTGCATATGGCAATGAGAAGATTATATTTAAGGATAAAGTTACCCACCAATCTTTTTCTACAGCAGAAGAAGGCAAACCAGAGCGTTCACTTGTTTGATTAAAGATATTCAGTTTATCTTTTTTGTTAAGTTTTATAAAGTTTTTCATTATTTTATATTCTTTATAATTTTAGAGATCCATGCAGGAGATAATTTTGCATCATGTTCTATGGTTTCTTCTTTTTCTAATTTAAGATGTTCCGAAATTATTTCTATTTGTTCCTCTGTAACGTTTTCTTTCCCTATCTCTTTTAGAGCTTGTATAACTAAACTAGTTACTTTACCTTTTACAGCTAAGTTCTTTGGAGTTGTTCTTTTAAATTTTATTGTTCGTTTTCCTACGACAATACTTCTCGCAGCTCCATCTGTTAGAAACACTATATTCATAGGTATTTGATTAGATAAACCGAGTTGATTTAAGGCTTTTATTCCTGTTGGGATAATTCGAGCTTTATCTCTGTCTGCAATTGCATTGGCTATTTCTTCTATAGATGGATATAAAACACCTAGAAGTTTATCTTCTTTCGGATATAAGTATATTCCATGTGCTAATCTGATTAGAAACTTTTTTGTCTCAAGTCTTAATAATGACTTTTTTACAGCCTCAACATTTCCCACGCTTTCAAAGTAAGAAGGGAATAGAATACTCCCTCTTTTCATTGATTTTATCTTGTTTTCAATTCTAGTTTGAACTGAGTTATTCATGGTGTTGTTATTTATGTCCCAAATTTAGTAAATATTTGGGACGTAAAGTCTTTTTATCTAAATAATTTCATTGGGTGGCGGTGGGGAAGTAAAAGCTCTTTTAATTTTGTGAGGAACGAGCGGAATTAAATGTGCTTGAACGTGTGGTGGGTTTTCTTTTTTTTCGCTTGTGGGTAACGAAGAAGTAAACTCAACTCATTCGAACATAAACAACTTGTTTTGTTTCAAAAAAACCACCTTTAAATTCATCTTTAATATAATGTAAGGTAGGATTAAATTTGAAATTCACTTCGTTTAATTCTTCGTGCAAGTCACCTCCTTTTAGGTAAAGTAAACCGTTTGGTAAATCATTAAAACTATGAGATTTAAATTTGTTTTTAATCCAAGGGACAAAACGATTCATTCGAGTGACAGCTCTACTGATTACAAAATCAAAATTACCCTTTATTTTCTCGGCTCTTTGATGAATTCCAGTA
>WFNC01000311.1 GCA_015488785.1 Flavobacteriales bacterium
CCATTGATTAATACCTTTACAGAAATAGATGGTTCGATAACAAATGAACTTCAAACAATTTCTAAGTCGGGAAATACAGTTACACTTAGTAATGGAGGGGGGACATTTACAGATGCAAACACACAACTTACGGAAGCACAGGTTGATACTTATGCAAATAACAATGGTTATTTAACTTCTTTTTCTGAAGTAGATGGTTCGGTAACGAATGAATTACAGAATTTAAGTTTAAGCGGTACTACGCTAAGTATTTCTAATGGAAACAATGTAAACCTTTCTTCTTTGCAAGATGGAACAGGAACAGATAATCAAAATATTAGTGGTTCTGGATTATCTGGAACGACATTAACAATTGGCATACAAAATGGAACTAATCAGACGGTTAATTTATCCTCTTTAGTTAATGATGCTGATGCTAGTACAACAAATGAACTTCAAACCTTAAGTCAATCTGGTTTGAGTGTAACTTTATCTAATGGAGGAGGGACAATTTCAGTAAACGATAATGATTGGACAATTTCAGGCAACAATCAATATTCTTCAGTGTCAGGAAACGTAGGAATTGGAGTTACAAATCCTAGTTATAAATTACAAGTAAATGGAAGTATTTATGCTAATGGAGGTTGGTTTAGAGCTTCGGGTAATCAAGGTCTATATTTTGAAACGCATGGAGGAGGTTTATATATGACTGATGGCACATGGATTAGAACTTACGGAAGTAAAAGTTTTTATCATAATACCGGTAGTTTTAGAACAGACGGGACTTTACAAGTAGGTAGTTCTGGCGCTACATTTAATGTTCCAAACGGAGGAAACCTTGCATATAGAACAAGTGTTCTTTTCGCAAACACAGCTGGAAGAGTCGGACTAGGAACTACTTCTCCAACTAAAACACTAGACGTAAATGGAAGCGCTAGAATACGTTCAATCTCAACTACAACCTCTACAAGCGTTGCTCCTTTATATGTTGATGGGAGTGGAAATGTATTAAAAAAATCTTCAAATATAGGAACAGGGCCAAAGTTTATTAATCCAGTTGTGGTTTACGGTTTTAATACATCAGCAACTGGTGGTTTTGTAACTTTTAATGCATCATCATATATACCAGCAGGTGCGACAGCTGTAATATTAGAATCTTATTATTTTATAAATGGAACTACAAATAACACTACGGTCACTGCTAATGATCAAAAAAGGTCGTATATTAGAAAAGATGCTTCAAGTCCTCAATATAATTTAATAAGAGGAATAGGGTGGACTAACACAAGTACTCAAGTCGATGTTACTTCAACTAGTCAGGGTGTTTATCCTTGTACCAGTGCAAGAACGTTTCAATATTCAACAATGGATTATAATGGCGGAATTAAAATCCGTTTGATAGGGTACTATTAATAACGAAATTATTAGGCGCACGAAACTAAACTTGTTTTAACAAAAAAGACGATTTAAAAACACAAAGCGTAACTTTTAGCATAATTTATGTTATACTAGCTAAAAAGTTATATTTTCAATATGAATAAAATTATATTTTTAGTCCTGTTTTCGTTTATTCTTAATTTTAGTTTTGGTCAAAACCTAAGACTAACCTCTGAAGAAAGAGCATACCTATACCATGTTACAATTAAGAGTCCTACGATATATAGAAATATTGGGGGATTATTTAATTATAAAGGAGATACTGTTTACTTTAAGTTTAAATATAAAAAACAAGTTGATTCAATTATCGATTACGATTCGATTGAGCAAAAGATTATATACGAACCAAGTCTTTTAGAAATTAACACCTATGAGTTTTCAAGTATAGAAAATGGGATTTTAGCCGAATTGGCTTCTAAGTTAGCTTTACAAGCTTTATATAAAGAGTTGAAAAGAAAAGATGAAGTTAAAACAGAAGGAATTTCCAATCAAATTTTCACCGCTTTTTTAGATACCCTAACAAATGAATTACCCAGTAAAGCTCTTCGATATAGAAAAAATAAAAATGAGCCTATCCCTAAAATAATTGAATTGTTAGCACCTAATCTTTCCTTTTTTGATCGTTATGCTCAATTGAAAGAATTATCGAGTTTTAACTTAGCCGAACAGCAACAGGTAATGAATGCTATTTTTATTTCTACCCAAGTTTACATTCAAGAAAAAGGAAAAGAATATTATAAGAAAATTGGAGGTAAAGGAGATTTTCATAGTTATTTGCAAGCAGTTGGAGATGGGAGTTCTACAGCAGGATTATTAAACGAAAAAGAACTCATAAGAGAAGGGAAAAACAAATTAGGAAAGCCAAAGGGAATTGGACTATTTACTTATGAAACAAAATTTAAAATTCATAAGAAAAACAATCAAGTATTAACTCCAAAACAATCTACAGAAGTTAAATATAACGCACTCAAAGATGACTTAACAAATATACATTTGAGTATGTGGGGATTCAATCGAAAACTACAAACTACTGTTGTTATAAGAAATAAAGATTCTGTTTATTTGCTTTACGCATCAAAGGTAAGTAAAGAGTTATCTCCCGACACAACCTTCGGACAGGGAAATACAATGCATAGCACTATTTACAAATTAGAAAATAAAAGCATTCCAAACCTGGATGAAGAAATTAACGGTAAAGAAGGTTTAAAATATCAATTGCAAAAAGCAAAAGAAGACAAAGCTTTAAATTTGATGAAGATAAAAGAGGCTGAATTTAATTTAAAGTCGGGATCACAAAAAAATCACAAACTAAAGAATAAAAATAAAGTTGTAACAAGGCAAAATGGTCAAGAAAGAGTAAACGGAAGTAAGGGAACAATTAAAGCTTTACAAAATAAATTAGCTCGATTGATGGCGCGTCAAATTCAAATAGAAAGAATATTGGCTGATGCAGAATTTACATTAAAGGAAGAGGAAGCTCGAATTCAACGATTTAGAGATAGACTTCAAGTATTAAAAGGATACATCGAAGGGAAACAACTTTCTTACTCCCAATTTGGTTATGTATATACCTTTGAAGATGGTTGTACATTTAATAGTTACACTCAAAATTTTAAAATACCAAAACATTTAAAAATTAAAGACTTTTCTGTTCGGTTGATTGCTATTGGCTCTGATGCTCTAAGTACTAGAGTTGATGAAATACAATTACTAACCAATGTCACAACAGGAATTCCTGAAGATTTAACTCCTCACAATTTCGAATTAAGTTTCAACGATGTTTTTAAAGCAGATAAATACCGTATTAAAAAACTAAATTTAAAAGAAACCGAACGATTTGAATTAAGCAAATTGATGTATCAACTTTTGACGCATAAAAAAGATTTGTTATTTGATTTAAAAGGAAATGGAATTGGTAAAAATGAGAAAGGAACGATTATCCCTTCTACCGAAAAGGAATTGGATGCTTACCCTGGTGAAACAGATGAAGAAAAACAACAAGCAAGAGAAAGCAATCAATTCAAAACACTTAGAACAACGATGCTGAAATTCACAGAAGAACCAGAAAATATTGTTTTAACTGTGAGTAGTTTTACCGACCCTGTAAAATCTTATTTTTCTAAAAAATCATTATTAGCCCAACCTTTAAAAGAAAAATACAAGTGTACAGAAAATCAACTTTTGAGTGGTTTTAGAACTTACACCGTCTTTGAACGTTTTTATGGAGAACTTTTGAGAGCCGCCTACTTTACTTTTGAAGAAAAAGAAAGAAGTAAAATTCTCGGTTTACTAAAAAAACAGTTTGACAAAAGTTATGTATTAGTTAATAATAACAAAATTAAACTAAAGGAATTTGAAGAAATTATGCATACAGAATCTACCTATTACGATTTAAAAATTGAACAATTTAAAGCTGAAGAAGAAAAGATAAAGACTTTGCTAGCATTTTAAGTTTACAATAGTGTTCTACTTAGTTTGGTATGGGTAGTATGATTTAGAAATTACCCTAAGTTTAATATCCTAATCGTTTTTTTTTTGTAAAATGTACAATGTTGTTTTTGTTCTTAAATTCATTAGACAAAAATAACTTGTTTTTTTACAAAAAAGTAAATTTATACCCACACCAAAACCTGTAGAACCACAATAGTAAATGCACACCATCTTAGTCTAAAATTGGATAGAAAAAACACTTCAATTTACATTTTTTATAACCTTAACTCTATTCTTGGCACCATAGGACATGATAAACACTCCTAATCTATATTTGCTAAAACCGACAAAAAGGCATACAAATACCCTCTTAATTCTGATTTCATCCTGCTGTTTCTTTCACTCTATTTGTTTCGTCGTATTTAGTCAAAGTTAAACGAATAATCGTATCTTCTATTGCTTGCAAATCATGAGATACACCTCCATCTAATGCAATTAAAGCTCCTTTTTTCAAATTCAAAACCTCTCCGTTAACACCAAAATTTATTTCTCCATCAACTATTTCTACAACAATTGGAAAAGACGTTTGATGCTTTGCCATTTCTGTTCCTTTTTGCATTGCAATTCTAACTTCTTTGGTGAAATTAGTTTCTAATAATACATTTACTACAGGTTTACTCTCGTTAAATACAATGTCTTTATATAATAATGCTCTTGCCATTTTTTTTTAATTTTTATGTTTTATCAAAAATAGAGC
>WFNC01000312.1 GCA_015488785.1 Flavobacteriales bacterium
CCCAATTATACCAAGGTATTTGATTTCCTCCACCAGTTAAATGATAACCAGGCATTGTGTGTGTGTGATTTCCATTAGTTGTTGTGCTTGTATTTGGCGGATCTACAGTATGTCTATGATTTCCTGTTGTATTTGTATTCGTATTTGGAGGATTGACAGTATGTAAATGATTACCTGTTGTGTTTGTATTTGTACTAGGCGGGTTTACGGTATGCAAATGATTTCCTGTTGTATTCGTATTTGTATTTGGGGGATTAACTCCGTGACTATGCGTTTTTGTTTGGTTAGTTTGCTTAGTTCCTACAGCATCACCTGTTGTTCCATCTCCTCTATTTGTTCTTGTTGCAGCATCTAAATCTGTTCCATCACCGTTGTCAACTCCTCTTAGAAATTGTCCATTATAATTTGGCAAATTAAATGTTGTTGAACCGTTCCCATTTCCATACATGACTCCTATTGCTGTAAAAAGGTTTGGGTAAGTTGTTCTACTTACTGCACTACCATCTGCTACTAAATAACCTGTTGGAGCAGAAGCTCCAGCATAAGCACTAACCGTACCTGCAGGAACAGCATTTGCAATTGCATTGTTTACCAAAGAAGATAAATCGACATTTATAGTTCCTCCTGCATCGACAATACTCAGTGTGTTCCCTGTTAACGTAACAGAAGTATTATACTCATTGGTTGGACTACTATCGGCATCATTTACAGAGACACTCCCTCCTCCATTGGAAAGAGAAATTGTACTTCCAGTTCTTGATATGGTTTGCAACTCATTAGAAACTGAACCATCTACTTCTGTAAAAGAAGTTAAATAGCCATTGTTATTTGTAAAAGCATCTACTTGTGCTTCTGATAATTGTGTATCGGTATCGGTTACTGTTCCTCCGCCATTAGACAATGTAATTGTACTTCCAGATTCTGATATGGTTTGCAACTCATTTGTTGGATCTGCATCATTGTCGGATAAAGAACTTAAATCAACTGTTCTATCATTCCCATTTTCATAAACGTGCAAAATCGTTCCTGTTAATGCAATACTATCGACATCTGTATCTATAGAATCTCTTAGGCTAGAAATAAAAGTTTCATTATAAAGCAATGTATCTCCATTATTGTAAATATTAGCTGTTAAACTATCTATAAAATTTTGACTTAAAAATAGAGAATCTCCAAAGTTGGATACGAATGTCGTATTACCAAGTAAAGTATTCCCTAGGTTTGTAACAAAGGTATTGTTGCTTAAAAGTGTATCACCCAAGTTATTGATAAAAGTAGTATTATAAAGTAAAGTATCTCCATAATTGTAAATACTAGAAACTAAACTATCTATAAAATTTTGAGAAAGAAACAACGAGTCTCCAAAATTATTGATAAAAGTTGTATTGTTTAATAGCGAATCGGTAATATTATTAATCACCGTTGTATTCAATATTGAAGATGACAGTTCTGTCGCATTCATGTATTTTACGACACCCGAAGTTGGGTTAATCACCAATATAGAAGTATCTCCAATAGTATATGCTTGTACATTGTCAATTCTCAAAGGATTGTCCCCTATAGATATTGGCGTTATATGTAATGAGTTTTGAGGATTGTTTTGATTTATCCCTACGTTTTGAGCTAACATTAAATTTGTAACCAAGACTAATAGCGATGCGAATAATATCTTTTTCATTTGCTCTGATTTTAAGCCGAAAGATACGAAAATAACAAACACTTACATAGCTTATTATACTAGGCTATATTTAATACGTACTAACAACACTAGAATAATGTTGAATTAACTTTCCTTAATTCAAAAAAAATGTATTGTACTAGTTCGTAAAACGATAGCTTTTCACCGTTCTATTCCCTCGTTCATCGCTTACGATAATTTTAAGGAAATGTTCTCCTTTATTGATCTTATTATACGCATCGAACGTTAAGGTAAGTGTTGCTTTTCTTGGTTGATAATTAGAAAGCATAAATTTTTTGTCGATATAAATTTTATACGATTTTATTCCACTTAAATTATCTGTAATTTTAAACTGAATTGTTTTTTGATTACTTATATTAGCTCCATCACTTATGTTAACGGGAGTTACAACTGGAGCTATACTATCCACTTTTACCGTATAATTACCAAAGTCTCTCACTCTTGTTTCTACCCATCCATCTTTATATTTTCCTCCTTTGGCCCTCGTCCGCCTTTTATTATCACTCACTTTTACGACTACAGCTTTATCCGTTTTATTGGCTGAAATTCCCTGTGTTTTGATTCTCATTACAAAATACTTTTGAAGAGGAATTTCACCATTACCAAAGTGGTGCAATGGAGCAGATGAATTGACTAATTTTTCTTTAGAATAGCTAATAGGAGTCGATTCGTAAAGTGTTTTTTCTTCCATTTCAACTTCAAAATCATCTTTTATAAAAGTAAAACTATTTAGAGGTGTCGCATCCATTTTAGTCACTTTTAAAGGAATACTCTTACTTGTTGATTGTACTTTGAAATTAAGATAAGAAGTATTACCATAAGTATCTTTTATGGTGTATTTTAAGTCATGAAGTTTATCGTCATTAAAATTAACAAAACCATTATTAACCAAATTGCTATAGATAACTAAATCATTATTCTCTGTTACAAATGATTTGTGAAAACTTCTTTTTTTCTTGTGATACTCGTAATAATCTTTGTGCGTATTAATATACCTATTAGTTGAAAAGTCTATTTTCTCCATTGTCTGTTTAAATACAATTTGATTATCGACACGCAGTTCTATTGTGTAAATTCCACATTTATTATTCGCAGCATTCAACCGGTCAATTGTATGAACTCCAAAACCAATTTTACCATTTACTTTTAATATCGGACTATCTTTTAAGGTATAGTTTCCATTACTCCCTGCTGTTGGGAAAACTTTAGCCAATACACCATTATTCAAAGAACCTTCTATTGGATAGACTTTTAGGTTAAAAATGGAGGGCTTAATATTATCCTTAATCTCAAAATTAAAGAGTAAAGGGTTTAC
>WFNC01000313.1 GCA_015488785.1 Flavobacteriales bacterium
TTTTAAAGGTATAAATGAGAACGTTTCACTTAGTACTTAGTCAAAAAAACGAAGCAAAAAAGACAAGGCTAAAAATGAATATAAACATAGACCGGCATAAAAGTTAAGTTCGGTTGGCGGATCTCCTGGCGGAGCTAGCCAATCTCTCTAAACTTTCATTTTGTTCTATATTCATATTCATTTAAAGGCCATTTAAATTACGTACAAATTTCCAATTTATCTTTCTTTGGGGAAAGAGGCGGATAAGCATAAAAAATAATACCAATTACATATTGAAATACGTCTTAAAAAATAAAGTTTATTTTCACATAGACAATGAAAATAAAATTAGCATAGCCTTAGCTATGGTTGTTTTATTTGAAGAAGTATATGTAATAATAAAATTATTTGTTTGGCGTATTTCAGAATGTAATTGGTATAAATATAATGATTTTATTGCTTGACCTTTAATTGAAAGATTATAATTGTAAACGAGTTAACGTTAATTAACACCTTTATAACAAAAAACATTCACAATCGAATTTGTTTGGTGTAAAAATCAAAAAGGAGCTTTAAAAGCGTGAAGTAATCTAGAACCATACCAGCTAAATACTTCTCCATCTACCAATTCAACTTTAGAATTTGGAAAACGTTCTTGCATCTTTTTTTGATGTTCCTTTTTGAATGGATACGGCTCGCTTGATAAGAAAATGTAAGCTGGATTTAGTTCTATTATTTCTTCATTCGACAGTTCTTTATATCTATTTTCGGTGTAGCAATTCTTAAATCCTAAAAGCGAAATCATTTCGTTTATATAAGTGTTTTTTCCAACTACCATATAAGGTGATTTCCAAATAAAATAAAGCACTGATTGTTTTTCTTTAGACGCAATAGTTTTAGAATATTCAATCCTTTTTTGTTCAATTTTAGCAACTAATTCTTTCCCTTTTTCAGCAACATTGCAAATATTAGCAATTTCCTGTATTGCAATTAAAGCTTCTTGATAAGTATTAATGTCACTCATCCAAACTGTAAAATCTTTTTCTAACGTTTCGATGTCAGTTTTTGAGTTTTCTTCTTTGTTTCCAATAATCAAATCTGGATTGAGTTGCTTTATCTTCTCAAAATTAACATTCTTCGTTCCCCCGATTCGATTTTTAGATTTATACCAATTGTTTGGCTTAATGCAGAATTTAGTAATTCCAATTACTTCGTTCTCTAAACCAAGGTCGTAAAGTAATTCGGTAAGTGATGGAACTAAGCAAATAATTCGTTTAGGATTGTTTGGTAAAATTACCTTTCTATCCATCATGTCTTTTTTAATCATAGTATTAGAATATATATCCTGTTCCATAAAATACTCCCCAAGTATCTACTCCCAAAGAAAAACTTGACCCTAAATACATAATAAAACTGTTGTCCTTAATTATTTTTATTCGACTCGTGATAAGAGGAGCAAACACCATTTGTTTATTTTCTCGAAACAATAAACTCGCTAAAGAAGCAGCGTCAAATTCTATTTTAGAATTATAAGGAATTTTAAAATCAAAAAGTTTAAATTCTAAACCTGTTCCAAATGTAGGATATGCTCTTTGACTCACAAGCACTCCATTTTCAATAAATTGCTTACTTTCTGTTGGAAGATTAAAAAAAATCGGAATTTTAATTCGCTTAAATGGTCTAAATTCTGCGAAGAACAACATCGAATTTGTTGGTACAATTAAGTTCGAATTCTTTTTTAATTGAGATGCGAAGTCACTTGAAATAAATAAAGTAGATTGTCCAAAACTTAATTCAAAATTACTAGGAATTGAATCTTTTTGACTTTTTATATTTAGAACAATAAAAAGTAAAAAAAAGCAGAAAGGAAAAAATCCTTTCTGCTTCAAATTATAATTGATAAACTTAAGCAATTGCATTTATCAAATCTTGTTTCGTAATTATGTGGTGCTTATTCTCGTTATATTTAACAATAATAGCTGCAACATCTTGTTTGAAAATTTTTGATAAATCTTCTAAACAAACATTCTCTTCTACAATTGGAAAAGGTTTTTCCATAATTGTTTTTACAGGTAACTCCTTCAATTCGGGTTTGTCAATCAATTGTGCAAATAAATGATTATCAGTTAAAGCACCTACAAATTCATTGTCGCTTATTACTGGTATTTGAGAAATTCCATATTGTTTCATTAATATCATCGCTTGTGACACAGGAGTATCTCCAGATACAGAAACCAAATGTTTTCCTTGATGATCTTTTATTAAATCAACCGCACAAGTTTTCTCTTCTTCTAAGAAACCTCTTTCACGCATCCAATCATCGTTAAACATTTTTCCTACATATCTACTTCCGTGATCGTGAAATAAAACAACTACAACATCATCTTTAGTTAACTGTTCTTTTAATTGTAAAATTCCTTTAATAGCCGACCCAGCAGAATTCCCTACAAATATACCTTCTTCTTTGGCTAATTTACGTTGATAAATTGCGGCATCTTTATCGGTAACTTTTTCGAACTTGTCGATTACACTAAAATCAACATTTTTAGGCAAAATATCTTCACCAATTCCTTCAGTTATATAAGGATAAATTTCATTCTCATCAAAAATTCCAGTTTCGTGGTATTTCTTAAAAACAGAACCATAAGTATCTATTCCCCACATTTTAATATTTGGATTCTTCTCTTTTAAATACTTTCCTACACCAGAAATTGTACCTCCTGTTCCAACACCTACAACAAAATGAGTAATTTTACCTTCGGTTTGTTCCCAAATTTCAGGACCTGTACTCAAGTAATGCGCCTTAGCATTAGATGGATTATCATATTGATTTACATACCAAGAGTTAGGCGTTTCCTCTGCCAATCTTTTTGAAACCGAATAATAAGAACGAGGATCATCAGCAGCAACATTTGTAGGGCAAACATGTACTTCTGCTCCAACGGCTCTCAATATATCCATTTTTTCTTTACTTTGCTTGTCACTAAGTACGCATACTAATTTGTACCCTTTAATAATACAAGCTAAGGCTAGTCCCATTCCAGTATTTCCAGAAGTTCCCTCTATCAATGTTCCTCCTGGTTTCAATCTTCCGTCAGCTTCAGCATCTTCAATCATTTGAAGTGCCATTCTATCTTTAACTGAGTTCCCTGGGTTTGTTGTTTCTATTTTAGCCAAGACTAAAGCATCTACATCCTTACAAACTTCGTTTATTCTAACCAACGGTGTATTTCCAATGGTTTCTAATATATTTTTATAATATTTCATGTTTTATTTTTATGCTTATCCTTTTGATTCCCCAAAAGGATAAATAAATCTGTTTTTTTTTCTCTTCTTGCTCTATGTCCTCATAGCCGGACTGGCTCTTCATTTTTTTCTGTTGTAAAGTTACTCAAAAGAAATATTAAACCAATTATTCTACTCAAATAATATCTATTAAGATGCTATTCTCAATCGCTAATCACTTTTAAGGTTTCTGAATCTATCCACCAAAAAAAACTAATCGAGTTGAGCAGAGTTAATAACGCTTTATTGTTTAAAATATCTTGTTTGTTTGTTTTAACAAGTCGATTTAAACAATATTTTTGATGCTGAAAAGTAAAACAGATACAATGAAACGAATTGCTATAATTGAAGGTGGGTACAGTAGTGAAATAATAATTTCGAAAAAAAGTGCTAAAACTGTTTTTGAAAATGTTGATACAGAAAAATTTATACCGATAAAAGTATCAATTGATCAAAGGGGATGGTTTGCTTATCCTGAAGGTAATGAAATAGCAATAAACTTAACCGATTTCTCTTATCAATTTAACAATAAAACGTTCAAATTTGATTTCGCTTTTATTGTTATTCATGGTACACCTGGTGAAGATGGAAAATTACAAGCTTATTTTGATATGCTAAACATACCTTATAGTACATCTTCTCATAACATATCTGCATTAACTTTTAACAAGTACATCTGCAATCAATTCCTAAAAAGCTTTAACATTGATGTTGCGAAGGCTATTTTATATCGAAAAGGAGAAACAGTTGACGAAGACTATCTCGTAAGTGAACTAGGACTACCTTGCTTTGTAAAACCCGCCGATGGAGGGAGTAGTTTTGGAATTACCAAGGTTACTGAAAAAAAACAATTAAAAGACGCTATTGAAAAAGGTATGATTCACGGAAGTCAAGTTATTCTAGAATCTTTTTTGAAAGGACGTGAAGTTACCAATGGAATCTACAAAACGAAGGAAGGTTATCATCCGCTACCGATTGCAGAAATTGTAACAAAGCATGATTTTTTTAATTTTGAAGCGAAATACAAAGGAGAATCTCAAGAAATAATCCCTGCCCAAATACCAAAAAGTTGGGAAATAGAAATAAAAGCGATTACTAAAAAAGTTTCCAGTATTTTAGGACTAAAGGGAATTGCTCGAATAGATTATATCATTGTAAACGAAAAGCCTTATTTAATTGAAGTCAACACCGTTCCCGGAATGACAAAAGAAAGTTTTATTCCGCAAATGATTCTAGCTGACAATCTATCATTATCGAATATTATTACCGAAATTATAGCATCTTAGATTTTTAGGTTCTAACGAATAAGCGAAACAATATACCAACCTAAGTATTACATTTCCAAAACTACTCCAAACATAAGCGGTACTACAATTGTGGCATCGGATTCTATAATAAATTTTGGTGTATCAATATTTATTTTGCCCCAGGTTATTTTTTCGTTTGGTACTGCTCCTGAATAACTTCCATAACTTGTGGTAGAATCGGATATTTGACAAAAGTAACTCCAAAAAGGGGTTTCTGTTCTTTCCATATCTTGATAAAGCATTGGAACAACACAAATTGGAAAATCTCCAGCAATTCCACCTCCTACTTGAAAGAAGCCAATTCCATTGTCGGAATTATTGGTGTACCATTCTGCCAAAAAAGTCATGTATTCTATTCCTGATTTCATGGTACTGGGTTTCAATTTACCTTTTAATACGTATGAAGCAAATATATTTCCGAGTGTAGAATCTTCCCAACCAGGAACTACCATCGGTAAATTCTTTTCGGCGGCAGCAAACATCCAAGAATCTTCGATTGGAATTTCATAATATTGTTCCAAAACACCAGACAATAACAATTGATATAGAAACTCATGCGGAAAATAACTTTTCCCTTCATCTTCTGCTTTCTTCCAAAGTTGAAACACGTGTTCTTCCAATCTTCTAAATGCTTCTTCTTCAGGAATACAGGTATCTGTTACTCGGTTTAATCCTTTTTGTAGTAAATCCCATTCGTCTTTTGGTGTTAAATCTCTATAGTTTGGTACTCGCTTGTAATGCGAATGTGCAACCAAATTCATCAAGTCTTCTTCTAGGTTTGCTCCTGTGGTGGAAATAATATGAACTTTATCTTTTCGAATCATTTCGGCTAATATTTTACCGATTTCGGCGGTACTCATTGCTCCTGCCAAGGAAACTAGCATTTTAGAATTATTGGCTAATTGGTTTTTGTATTCCTTTGCCGCATCTACCAATGTTGCTGAATTAAAATGCAAGAAATACTTTTCTATAAATGTTGTGATTGGTGTTTTCATAATTGTTTTTTATGCTTATCCGTTTGTTTCCCCAAAAGGATAATAAGTCTTTGTTTATTTTTATCTTCTTGCTCTATGTCCTCAAGCCGGACAGGCTCTTCATTTTTTTCTTAGTCAAAAAAACGAAGCAAAAAAGACAAGGCTAAAAA
>WFNC01000314.1 GCA_015488785.1 Flavobacteriales bacterium
CTTCTTTGGTGAAATTAGTTTCTAATAATACATTTACTACAGGTTTACTTTCGTTAAATACAACGTCTTTATATAATAATGCTCTTGCCATTTTTTTAATTTTTTATGTTTTATCAAAAATAGAGCTTATTGAAAGAATAGATACTGACTATCGTCAGTTTTAACTAAAATAGTTTTAGCCGAAACAGTTCTGTTTCATAATATCATCTATAATATTGTGTAAATCCTAAATGATTTCTTATTTTTATAGAAAAAAACTAAACCTATGAGTCATAAAACAGATATACAAGTTAGATTTTCCGATTTAGACATGGCAGGTCATGTTCACAATGGCACTTATTTAAGTTATTTTGAACAAGGAAGAATAGATTTCTTTAAAGAGATTGCTGGAACAAACTGGAATTGGAAAAAGAAAGGAGTTGTACTTGGAAGAAACGAAGTTGACTATTTAAAAACAATAAAACTAAGAGACACTGTATTTGTTCAGACGACATGTGAACATGTAGGAAACAAAAGTTTCACGCTCTCTTACGAACTTTTCAAAGTAATAGAAGGTAAAGAAATTCTATGTACAAAAGGTCGTACCATTTTAGTTTGCATGGATTTTGAAAATGATGAATCTGTTCCGTTGTTTAAAGAATGGAAAGAATTGTTAGAAAATTCTTTAGAACAGTAATTGTAGCTTTACCACGTTTTACTCGAGTTGTTATAATTTATAACTAATCCTAAGCCTAGCATTTTATTTATGCTTTTTGTAAATTGTACGATTAATTAAGTAGTTTTTTAGACTTCTTGAATTCAAGTAGTAAACGCAATGTTTTCTCAACTCAAAGAACAAGACCATTTCACAGACTTAAACCAAAATACTTTTAGTTTGAGTCTGTGAAATTACTTCAATCTTAAAATCTCCATCCCAAACGAACTATTCCCATATTTACCAATTGAAAAGTTGTGGTTTTCTTAGCCGAAATTGGAGTAGAAACATCAGGATCCGTTAACGAACTAGCATCTTTAACATTATAGACTCCTTTCTTTTCTTGTATTGCTTTGTAAGCTAAACCTAACTCTGTACCCACATAAAGGTTTTTATAAAGATCCACATCAACCCCAGTAAAAAAGTGAAGCCCTAGTCCAAACACAGGAACCTTTGAACTATAATTGTAATTTGGAATAAAAGTAACCGAATCTGTTCGAGATCCAAACTCATTTTTATTTCCCGTGCTGATAGAAAACTCAGCTCCAAAATAAGGCGAGACTTTATCCTCCCTAAAATGCTTTTCAAAACCCAAAGAAAAATCAAGCAAAGAATTGGTTTTTTCTACCGAGCCAACCCCTTCTCCATCTACTTCATTAATTTCTATTCGATTTTTAAGCGAAGTATAATTAATACCCAATCTTAAAGCCGTTTTCTCAGATAGAAAATACCTAAATTTCAAATTTGGCAAATAAGAACCTCCATTCAAACGAACCAAATTAAATTGAGATTCCGCTGTTATTTTTTTTGTATCTTCTTGACCTAAAACTAAGCTAGTCAACAAAACTGTTATTCCTAAAATTATTATTTTTTTCATTTCTTTTTGATTAATTTCCCCCATAAAAAACATTGATTATCTTCAAAACCTTACCAAATGTCATAGAGCATCTAAACGTACATTAATTTCTAATATTGTTTATCCTCCAACATTGGAACAAAACTAAATTCACCGAACTCTGTTTTTTGCAAAATTCCGTCTTCCAATTTTTCGATTAAAGTCATAATTTGAATATCACCTTTACCAATCGGAATCACCATTCTTCCTCCAACTTTTAGCTGTTTCACCAAATCTTCGGGAATATGAGGAGCACCACAAGTAATAATAATGCAATCATAAGGCGCAAAAGCCTCTTTACCTATAAAACCATCACCAAAAAAAGTATTGACCCTATAATTTAAGTCATGAAGCAATCGTTTTGTTTTCGTAAACAATTCCCTCTGCCTTTCTATGGTATAAACTTTGGCACCCA
>WFNC01000315.1 GCA_015488785.1 Flavobacteriales bacterium
CCTCAAGTAGCTTTAGAAAATCAACCAGAAATAGATCGTTGGGTTATTTCGAAGCTAAACTCATTAATAATTAATGTAGAAAACGCTTACGAAACTTACGAGCCGACAAAAGCAGGACGTTTAATACAAGATTTTGTAACCGATCAATTGAGTAACTGGTATGTACGTTTATGCAGAAGACGTTTCTGGAAAGGAGAATATTCTGAAGATAAAATTTCGGCTTACCAAACACTTTATACTTGTTTGGAAACCGTTGCTATTTTAGCCTCACCAATTGCTCCATTTTACACCGATAAATTGTTCAATGATTTGAATAAAGTAAGCGGAAACAATAGCGAAAGCTCAGTTCATTTAGCTAACTTTCCAACTGCTAATAAAGAATTAATCGATACAGAGTTAGAAGAAAGAATGAGTATTGCTCAAAAAGTTTCCTCAATGGTTTTGAGTATTAGAGCTAAAGAGAAATTGAAAGTTCGTCAACCGCTACAAAAAATAATGGTGCCGATTCTCGACGCATCTTTTGAAGACAGAATAAAAGCAGTAAGCGATTTAATTCTTTCGGAAGTAAATGTAAAAGAATTAGAATTATTGACCGATACAACAGGAGTATTAGTCAAAAAAATAAAACCAAACTTTAAAACCATCGGTAAAAAGTACGGAAGACAAATGAAGGCAATAATTTCTTTAGTCAATCAGTTTACGCAAGAAGATATAGCTAACGCAGAACAAAACAACGGTTGGAAAGGAGAAGTTGACGGAGTTGAAATCGAGTTAGATTTAAATGATTTTGCAATTTCTACCGATGACATTCCAGGCTGGTTAATTACAACAGAAGGCAACCTTACTGTTGCACTAGATGTTACAATTTCGAAAGACCTTAAAGAAGAAGGAATAGCGAGAGAATTTGTAAACCGTATTCAAAACCTTAGAAAAGAAAGTGGCTTAGAAGTTGTAGATAAAATAAATCTTACAATTCTGTCAAATGAATTAATAAATGATGCAGTTAAAAAGAATTTAGATTATATTTGTTCGGAAACATTGGCAAATTCATTGAAGATTGTTGAAGAAATAGCAAATCCATTTGAATTTGAAATAGAAAAAGGAGTAAATGCAGCATTAGCATTAACAAAAATATAAAGAAAACAAGAATTAAAAAAATAGATTATGTCAGATACAATAAACAGATACAACGACGAAGATTTACAAGAATTTAAAGAATTAATTGAAGGTAAATTAATCGAAGCAAAAGACGATTTAGTTTTGCTAAGAGAATCATTATCGCACAAAGGAGATCACGGAACAGACGACACCAGTCGGTCATTTAACATGATGGAAGATGGTTCTGAAACAATGATGCGTGAAGAAATGGCTCAATTAGCTGTAAGACAAGAAAAATTTGTAAAGAATTTAGAAAATGCATTAATTAGAATTAAAAATAAAACATACGGTGTTTGTCGAGTTACAGGAAAATTAATTCGTAAAGAAAGATTAAAATTAGTACCTCATGCAACATTAAGTATCGAAGCTAAAAAAGCACAAGGGTAGTATTAATTAAAAATGACTAATTAAGAATTAATAAATCAGTTTACAAGGTTCGATGAATTTAGAGGATTTCCAAAATGTAATATTCATTATACTTTCAATTATGGGAGTAGGTTTTCTTGCGCTTGGTGTTTTTCTAATGAAATTTCCTCCCAAAAGAATTAACGGACTTTATGGTTATCGAACATCTCGTTCGATGCAAAATCATGAAGCTTGGTTTTATTCTCAACGTTATTCAGCCAAAATAATGGTTATCTTAGGTATTATCTATTTGATTTTAGGGCTAGTAAGCCTTTTTATTCCAAAATTAGATGATATATTAAGTGCTGTTATTTCAATCGTAATTGTTTTGTCAGGAGTATTTGTAATGTTCTACAAAACAGAAAGAGAGCTAGCTAAAAAATTCGATTTTTAAATTAAGAATAGCTTTTATAAAAAAAGACATTGTCCATAATACAATAATCAATAGTGAAAGGAGCGTTAATAACAATTATATCAGTATTATTTTTAGACCAATTTGTTAAAATTTGGATCAAGAGTAATGCCTTGTTACACGAAGTGGTAGGAAGTTTTGGTTTTATGAAATTTCATTTTATCGAAAATCCAGGAATGGCATTTGGAATGGCATTCGGAGGAGAATGGGGTAAGATTGGACTAAGTTTATTTAGAATATTAGCCATTGTAGGTTTAGGTTTTGTAATTCGAAACTTAATCGAAAACAAAGCACACAAAGGATTAGTTATTTCAATCTCTTTAATTTTTGCAGGAGCATTAGGCAATATTTTAGACAGTGCAGTTTACGGAATCATCTTCGACAGAGGAACAACTTGGGATCCGACTTTACAAGATTGGTTAGGATATAGCGGTATTGCACAAGCAAATTTCAATGGATATGCAAACGTACTTCAAGGTTGTGTTGTCGATATGTTGCACGCTGAATTTTATTATCCTTCTTGGATGCCGTTCAATTTGGCAGGAGAAGAAGTTTTTCCACCAGTTTTCAACATTGCCGATTCTGCTATTTCTATCGGAATAGGAATTATTATCATTTTCAACAAACGTTTTTTAGGTGATGATATAAATGATTTTGAGCTATTTAAAAGAAAGGCTGTTAATTGAATACCCTATTAATTCGAAAGAAAAATTAGATATTCTAGATATTTCATTAGATTATTAAGAGTTCATTAAATTTCATAAAAATGAAGAAAAGAATATATATTAAGACTTGGTTGAAATTAAAACCATATACAAACCATACTAAGATTGATAATTATTATTTAGGGCTCTGTAATGATGTAAAAAGTAAGATTGTAAAAAGCGAACAATTTCCCATATTAAATCAATACATAAATGGAGAAGACCTTAATATTCTATCTTGTTTTTTAACTTCCTACTTTGAGGATCTTATATCAGAAACTAATATATGGACTTCATTTATTTCTCTTCATAAAAAACTATACAATAAACCTCTTCCTTTTTATAGCACAAATCAATATTTCAACCAAGAGGTAAACACTTCTGAAGTATGTTTTTTGATTTGGTATTTTATAAATACAAAGCAGAAAGGAAAATTCACTTCACCTTTAAACGGCTTCATTGTTAATACAGCTAGAGATATAGCTAAAACCTTTGACCAAGCCTGGGAATACGCACCTGAAAATGAGCATTTAAAATCATTTTATCAAATAGACGAAAATGAAACAGATTACTATGTTGCTCGTAATTTGATTCAGACAATATTATATAAAACGTATTTATTTTACCCTGATACTTTAATAAGATTCGAAAATAAACAATCAAATATAATTGAAAATAATAGTGATGATGAAAATGTTGAAATGTATTTAAATGATAACATGGACAATACAACTCATAAAATTCATACTCGCTTACTAAGTTTACAGGGAAAAGAATGGGCTGCTAAAATAATAGGAAACAACCATAAACTTAGTGATAGTTTTTCTAATCTATCTTCAAAAATAAGCGGTTTATTTTTATACAAAGGTCAAGACGAAAATAATTTTTATATAGAACATATAGCTTCAAGCAAAAAGTTTAACTTAACCAAAAAATCTTTCGATGATTATGGAAGTTTTAAAGATATAGATACAATATTGTATTTAGGTATTGTTTCATGGAAAAATGAATGGTGGTTTTCTGGTGTTTTTTTTCAACAAGCGTTTAATGCCAATACAATTTTAGATGAAAAAAATTCTATCAAAAGCCGAATGGCTGTGAATTTTTTAGAAAGTCAAAAAAAAGACACAGAAAAAATGCTTAAAAAGCAATTGCTAGCTTTTAAAAATTATAACAACGGCTCGCAAATAGCATTTCTTCCATCCGATAAGGTTGATGAGTTTTTCAAAGGATTCATTGCGTTTTTTAACAATAGCTTAAACTTGTCTAAAAAAGAAATAAAAGAAGCCGACAAAAGAGCAAAACAAGATGGCTTTTTCGGTTTTGATAAAGATTTGGAAAATAATATTGATAAATCAGAAACAGCTTTAGCTTTTTTTAATCCTAATAGCGGTCTTGAGATAGCAAATTATGTAAATTCTGCATTCCCCTTATTAATAAACCCATATTTTAATGAAGCAGATAGTGACAATCATGTAGCTCGTTTACTTCTGGACGAAAGTTACTCAACTGAATTGACAATGTATTGTATCGATCTTTGTAAAACAAGATTATCCTTTTTCAATAAAGGCATTGAAAAGGAATACTTGAAAGATATAGATTTCCTACTTAGATTTTGGAAAAATGACAACTATCATTCAAGCTCTGCTGTTACTCACATATAAGAATTAATACATAAAGTTAAATACTTTACGCTATAAAAGCTACAAAAATAAACATTTAAAGTGTTTTAATTAATATGAAACCAAAAATACTAATTATCTACACAGGAGGTACAATCGGAATGATAACCGACCCTGAAACAGGAGCGTTAAAACCGTTTGATTTTAATCATATTTCGGAAGAAGTTCCTGATTTGAAAAAAATACCTTATCAATTAGATACTTTGTTTTTTAAAGACCCAATCGACTCTTCCAATATTACGCCTAAAGCGTGGATAAAAGTAGCCAATCAAATAGAAGAACACTACAATCAATACGATGGTTTTGTAGTCCTTCACGGTTCCGACACAATGGCATATTCGGCAAGTGCACTTAGTTTTATGTTAAGAAACTTAGCAAAGCCAGTTATTTTCACAGGATCTCAATTACCAATCGGAGTCATTCGTACCGATGGAAAAGAGAATTTAGTTACCGCTATAGAAATTGCGGGATCTCAAATAGACGGAAAACCGATTATCCCAGAAGTTGCTGTGTATTTCGAATATAAATTATACAGAGGAAACAGAACTACAAAAATAAACGCAGAACATTTTAAAGCTTTTGCTACATTTGATTATCCAATTTTAGCAAATGCAGGAATAAAAATAGATTACAATTTCAACAAAATATTACCGCTAGTTGAAAAACCATTAGAAGTACATAAAAGCTTTAATACAAATGTTGCTATTTTAACACTTTTCCCAGGCATCTCACAAAAGTACATTCATCATTTTTTCAGTGCACCAAACTTAAAAGGAGTCGTATTGCACACATTTGGCTCGGGAAATGCGCTGAGCGAAGATTGGTTTATTGAAGAATTAAATAGAGCGATTAATAACGGAATTACATTATTAAATGTAACTCAATGCAAAATGGGAGAAGTCATTCAAGGAAGATATGAAACTAGTAAGGCTTTAGAAAAAATTGGTGTAATAAGCGGACGAGACATTACATTAGAAGCTGCTATTACTAAAATGATGCTGGTCTTGGCAGAATTTTCATCAGTAGAATCAATTAAAAAAGAATTAACAACTTCTTATTGTGGAGAAATGAAATAGAATTTACTTTTTTAAATTCAATCATTGCCTATTTATGGGGTTATTCATAATTTTTAATTCATAACTCTTAATTAAATAAAGACCGTTAACAAACAAAAAATAACCTTTCCTTGTTTCTTTATTCGTAAGTTTAAATATTTTTCGTACTTTGGCTCACTGTAAAACAGGAGTTAAGTTTCTTTTCTCAATTTTACAATGAATTAGTAGATAAAAAGTAAATAATAAACAACAAACCTTACACTTAGTAAGAATAAAAATTAACACGATGAAAAAAATATTTGGATTTTTAGCCATAGGGGTACTTTCGATTTCAAATGTAACTGTTGCTATGGCTCAAGAAGGAGACAAAGCAGGAGAAGCTGCAGTACCAATTACACAATTAATAAAGCAAAAATTTATTGAAGGTGGGCCAGAATTTATGGCATTGGTTTTAATTTGTTTAATTTTGGGATTAGCACTGGCTATCGAAAGAATTATTTATTTGAATTTAGCAACAACAAACTCAACAAAACTATTAGAAAAAATAGAAGGGGCATTAGCTTCTGGAGGAGTTGAAGAAGCAAAAGAAGTTTGTAGAAACACTAGAGGACCAGTAGCAAGTATCTTTTACCAAGGATTAGAAAGAAGTTCTGAAGGGATAGATATGGCAGAAAAAGCTGTTATTGCTTACGGAAGTGTTCAAATGGGGTTATTAGAAAAAGGATTATCTTGGATTGGTTTATTTATCGCTCTAGCTCCAATGCTTGGATTTATGGGAACTGTAATTGGGATGATTCAAACGTTTGATGCCATTGCAGCAAGTAAAGGAGAAGTTGATCCTTCTGTATTAGCAAAAGGGATTAAAGTTGCCTTGATTACTACGGTATCAGGATTAGTTGTAGCAATTATATTACAAGTGTTTTATAACTACATCGTTTCTAAAATTGATTCATTGGTTAACCAAATGGAAGATGCTTCTATTTCTTTAATTGATTTGTTGGTAAAAAACAAATTGTCTAAATAAGAATCAACACGATTGATATCATTTAGAGAAGAGTAATTAATTTGTTAAACATTACTTTTAATAGGAAAGGTTTAACTACTAAAAAAAGAAAAGATGAATAATAATATAGTAAATATGGGGCTTAAAGCTATAGTTGCAATCATTGCGATTGTAGGAATAGTTTTAACAATAGGTCTTGTAAGAGGAGGTAATCCTTCTGCTTATGATGATGCAGATATTATGAAGTTAGGAACTGAAATCGCTGTAGAACAAGGGAAAGATAAAACAATGACTCAAACAGAGTTAGAACGTTTTATTTTTGACGAAGGTACTAGAGTGAAAGAAGAACGTGAAAAAGAAGTTCAGGCGAACGTTAATGTAATTATGAATTTTACCTTCTACGTATTGGGAGCTGTAATTTTAGTTCTTATTTTAGGAACTGTAGCTTCAATAGCAGGTGATTTCAAAAAATACATGGTTGGTATTATAGGAATGATAGGTTTTTTAATTCTATTGTTTGTAATCTATTCTACTGCTAGTGATGAAATACCGGCACAATATTTAGCTTACGAAGCAAAAGAATTAGCTAATGATCCTGATTATATAAGCGTTTACACTCCTAGTAATTGGAAAATGGTAAGTGCGGCATTAACAAGTACTTTCGTATTGGGAGGAATTGCTATTGCAATGTGGATTGTTGGTTCTGTAATGAAAATAGTTAAATAAGATAATAATTATGGCAAGAGATTTAGAAGAAATAAATGCTAGTTCTATGGCAGACATTGCGTTCTTGCTGTTGATCTTCTTCTTGGTAACAACTACGTTACACAAAGAGAAGGTTATGGAAGAGCGTTTGCCGCAAAGAGTACCAGAAGGACAAATTCCTCCATTGGTATTACCTAAAAATGTCCTTGAGATTGTAGCCAATAGAAAAGATCAAATTCTATTGGAGAGAGAACCTGCAGAAATCGAAGATATAAAAGCTAAGGTAAGAGAATTCTATATACATCCAATCACAGCGCAGAATTGGCCGAAACTTACACCTGTAAGAAAAGCTGAAGTAGAAGCTAAATTAAAGCTTTATAAAGGTTATGTAGCTCAAAATGTAGTTGCTTACGAGGACTCTGTTGATCTTTTCGAAAAGAAATTGGCTACAATAGAATTAGTTGGAGATTACAACGAACTTTCGGACAAAGGAATGGTTACAATTCAATTAGATAACTCAACTAAGTTTGACACCTATTTAAAAGTATTGGATCAAATTATGTTAGGACTTAACGAATTGAGAGATGAGTTGAGTATTGAAAAATTTAACATTCCATACAACAGGCTAAACGAAAGAGACGAAGATGATAGAGCTAAATTAAAAGCGCTTAGAATGGTGTATCCAAAGCGTATTATGAAAGCTAAAAATGTTAATACATAAAAAGGAAAAATATGTCTAGATTTTCAAAAGGAAAAAAGAAAAAGGATCCAGCGATTTCTACAGCATCTTTACCCGATATTGTATTTATGTTGTTATTTTTCTTTATGGTAACTTCTGTCTCTAAAGAGAAAGAGTCGTCATTAAGTATAAATAAACCAACTGCATCGGCTGTGACTAAATTGGATAAAACAAAAACAATATTCAATTATTTCATCGGTAAACCTAAAAGCACAAAATATGGTAAAAACTATCGTGTACAATTAGATGATGCATTAGTCCCTAATATGGTTGCTGTTGGTACTTACTTAAAAGATCAAAGAGCACAACATGAAGATGTGTGGAATACTGAAGTTTACAATAATTTCAAGGTTGATACTAAAGCAGAAATTAGAATGGTAAAAGGTGTTCAAGATGAATTGAGAGAACAAGATGCCTTGAAAGTTATCTATTCGGTTACGGAAGGTAATTAAAATCGAAAAGAATATAAAAAAGCACAAAAGCTCTAACTAACGTTAGGGCTTTTTTTGTATTTTTGCGAACAGATTAAAACCAAATAGTATAAAATAATAGATTTTAAATTTTTTAGAAATAATTTATTTTTAGGTTGATTTTAATTTATTGTACAATAAAATAAAGAATGGAAGAATTAGAAAACGATAGCGAAATGTCATTTTTAGGACATTTAGAAGAATTAAGATGGCGACTTGTAAAATCGGCAATTGCAATCGTTCTTGTTGCTATAGTTCTGTTTATTTATACCGGTCCTATTGTTAAGGTTGTTTACCTTAGAATGGCAGACTCTAATTTTCCAACCTATCGATTTTTCTGTTGGTTATCCAATGTTGTGGGTATGGGTGACGCCCTTTGCGGAGTAGATATCCCCATAGAATGGCAAGCCTTTGAAATGATGTCGCAATTCTCAACCAACATGTACTTTGCTATTGTTGGAGGCATTATTGTTACTTTTCCATTTCTTTTTTATCAATTATGGCAATTTATGAAACCCGCTTTAAAGGATAATGAAATAAAAATGTCAAAAGGGATTGTATTTTGGAGTTCATTTTTATTTTTTTTAGGCGTTTTATTTGGGTATTATGTTGTGAGTCCTTTAACGGTTCAGTTTTTTGGAACATTCCAAATTTCAGAAGAGATTAAGAACAACATTACAATTAGTAGTTATTTATCTTTAATAACAACAACAACATTATTCAGCGGTTTGTTTTTCGAGTTACCAATATTTATTTATTTGTTCACAAAAATGGGAATAATTGGATCAGAAATGTTGAAGAAATTTAGAAAACACGCATTGATTGTTATTCTTATACTATCAGCAATCATAACTCCTCCAGATATTATTAGCCAAATTATTGTAACATTTCCAATACTTATCATGTATGAAGTAGGAATTTATGTAGCTAAAAGGGTAGAAAAAAAGCGAAAAGAAGAAAATTAAACTTTGATAGCTTAATTATTATCGTATTTTTATCAGTTAAAAAAAAGGCTTGAAACACTTACTATCAAATACTCTATTATTGTGCTTTGTATTTACTAGCGGGATATTCTTTGCTCAAAAAACAGAGGTCTCTGGTATTGTTCTAGATGCAGACAATGGAGATACCTTACCCTTTGTAAACATCTATTTTGTAGGGACTAAAATCGGAACAACAACAGATTTCGATGGTAATTATTCAATAAAAACGTATTATGCCTCCGATTCATTAGCGGCTTCTTTTGTAGGATATAAAACACAGAAGATTAAAATAAAAAAAGATGAAAGCCAAGTCATCAATTTTATGATGAAAAGCTCAATGGAAACACTTCCGGAGGTTGTAATAAAGCCGACAGGAAACCCCGCACATCCAATTCTAAAAAATGTAATTCGATACAAAGATGCCAACAATAGAGAAAAACTAGATGCATATCAATATGAAGTTTACAATAAATTAGAGTTTGATATTAACAACCTAACCGAAGACTTTAAAAATAGAAAAGTATTTAAAAAGTTTGATTTTATTTTTGACAACATAGATACCACTTTGGCAAAAGATTACTTACCCGTATTCATTAGCGAAAGCGTATCTGACCTTTATTACAGAAGAAAGCCTAAAGGTGAAAAAGAATATATTAAAGCCTCTAAAGTTTCTGGAGTGAACAACAAAAGTGTCGCACAATTTACTGGAGACATGTATCAACAAGTTAATCTTTACGAAAACTTTGTTTCCATTTTTGGAAAAAACTTTGTTAGTCCAATCGCCAACACAGGGTTAATGTCTTATCGATACTACTTAGAAGACAGTATGTATATTGACAATAATTATTGTTACCAAATCCGTTTCTTACCACGCAGAAAAAACGAAATGACGCTAGACGGTACTATGTGGATAAATGATACAACCTATGCCATAAAAAAAATAGAAGGACATATTTCTGAAGGAGCAAATATAAATTTTGTAAAAGAATTAAAGTTTAAGCAAACCTACACCCAAGTCAATAAAGAAGCGTGGATGCTTGAAGATGATGATTTATTTATAGACTTTGAGCTCACCAATAAGGCAATGGGTTTTTATGGTCAAAAACACGCGAGTTACAAAAACATAATTGTAAATAAAGTAAAAGAAGATTCATTTTATGAAGGGTTAGAAAGAATTAGCGTTCTAGACAGTGCAACCGAACGTTCTGTTGATTATTGGAAAGAAGCGAGACACGACTCGCTCACCGAAAATCAAGAAGGAATATATAAAATGATTGACACTTTATCTAACTTGCCTATCATCACAAGTTACATCGATATTATTCAAACCCTTGTTTCGGGATATAAAGTTGTAGGCAAATTTGAAATAGGACCTTATTCTTCTATGTACAGCAAAAATGCCGTAGAAGGAAGTCGTTTTCGTATGGGATTAAGAACAAGTAACGATTTTAGTAAAAAAATAGAATTTTCTGCTTTTGCAGCTTATGGATTACTCGACAAAAGATGGAAATATGGAGCAGGTACACGTTTCTTTATTACAAAAAAACCGAGGCAAATGGTTACCTTAGTTTACAAACACGATGTAGAACAAATTGGTCTAAGCACCAATGCATTTAATAACAGTAACGCTATATCATCAATCGGAACACGAAATCCCATCAATCGGATGGTCTTTAATACCGATTATAGAATTGGTTATGAACGAGAATGGTTAAAAGGCTTGACGACAACATTTTTATTGAGAAATACAACTATAGAGTCCTTAGGTATCATTCATTTTGAAAGAAAAAGTCCATTGACAGGAAATAAAATTTTTATTCCTAATATTACAACTTCAGAAGTAACGATGTTTACTCGTTTTGCAAGAAATGAAGAGTTTTTAGAAGGAGCATTTAATCGAGTTAGTTTGGGTACAAAACATCCAACATTTACATTTAATTATACCTATGGTATGAAAGGAGTCTTAAATAGTGAATTTGAATATCACAAACTTATATTAGGCTATAAACATAAACTAAAATTAGGTTATTTTGGGGTAACACATTACGGCGGTCAAATTGGAAAAATCATTGGAGTAGCACCATATCCACTGCTAGAAGTTCATAGAGGAAACGAAAGTGTAATCAGTAACACAACAGCTTACAGCATGATGAATATTCTTGAATTTGTGAGTGATGAATACGTGAGTGGAGATATAGAGCATCATTTAAATGGATTATTCCTAAATAAAGTACCTCTTTTAAAACGATTAAAATGGAGAGAAGTAGTCGGATTTAGAGGGATTTGGGGTAGAATTAGTGACAAAAATCTAGCTCAAATGCAACTTCCATCTTATACATCAGATTTGAGAGCTAAACCTTATTTAGAGTCTTCAGTAGGTATCGAGAATATTTTTAAATTTTTACGAATCGATTTATTATGGCGACTCAATTATTTAGATCATCAATTTAATGGTCTAAAAGTAAATCGCCTTGGTATTAGAGGTAAATTTCAATTTCATTTTTAGTAAATTACCAAACATTTCAAAAGAATAAAACATATTATTAAATTGGTTATTTAGGGTTCTCTGAAAAACACTCGAAGTCAGTAGTACTGCTGTTTTAGTAGCTTTTTAGACTTTAAAACACAAGGCTTTCTTTATTATACTAAGAATTTTAGTGCAGTTGAATAGTCGTTAACCTAAAAAGCACACCCTATTTATTTTATAAAAAAAAAGTTAATCTAACTAAAAAAGGGAGGGACAAAATCGCTCTATCTCAGCAAGATTAACTATTTTTACAAAACCGAACCGACCAGAGGGAACTCATAAGTTTCAATAAAAAAGGAACAAACGAATAAAAGCTATTTGCTTTGAGTATATTATCCCTAACGCACTAAAAATAATAAAGACTAGTTATTATATTTATGAAATTAAGAACAGAGGAAATAAAAAAAGCCTACGGAGGAAGACAGGTTGTAAAAGGAATTACCGTTGAAGTTAATCAAGGAGAAATAATTGGTTTGCTAGGTCCCAATGGAGCTGGTAAAACGACCTCTTTTTATATGATAGTAGGACTCGTAAAACCTGACACTGGAAATGTATTCTTAGATGATGAAGACATAACAAGAGTTCCGATGTATAAACGAGCCAAAATGGGAATTGGATATTTACCTCAAGAAGTTTCTGTATTTAGAAAACTAAGTGTTGAAGACAACATTTTAGCTATTTTGCAAATGACAGCGCTATCAAAAAAAGAACAACACGAAAAGCTAGAAGAATTAATTGAAGAATTTAGTTTGGGACATGTTCGAAAAAACCTTGGAGAACAACTTTCTGGAGGGGAAAAAAGGAGAACCGAAATAGCACGAGCATTGGCCGTAAATCCAAATTTTGTTTTGCTAGACGAACCATTTGCTGGAGTCGATCCAATTGCGGTAGAAGATATTCAAAGTATCGTTTTGAAGTTAAGAAAAAAGAATATTGGAATATTAATTACAGATCACAACGTACAAGAAACACTATCAATAGTTGACAGAGCTTACCTCATGTTTGAAGGAGCGATCCTCAAATCTGGTACAGCAGAAGAGCTAGCAGTAGATGAACAAGTAAAGAAAGTATATTTGGGACAACATTTCGAGTTAAAAAAGAAAGTTTTTAAAGACTAAATTTTAAATCGTTCTTACAACATAATACAAATGACATTAATACTAAACATAGAAACAGCTACAAAAGTCTGCTCGGTAAGTCTTGCCTTAAATGGAAAAACAATCGCAACCAAAGAAGAACTTGGTGTCCAATACATACATTCAGAAAAACTAACCGTATTTATTGATGAATTAATAGCCGAAAGTAACTATTCGCTTAAAGACTTGTCAGCCATTTGTGTTAGTAAAGGTCCTGGATCATACACAGGACTTAGAATAGGAGTTTCATGTGCAAAAGGACTTAGTTACGCGCTCAACATTCCATTAATGAGCATCGATTCGTTAACTATTTTAGGAGCCTATTTCTCACAACAAAATAACATCCCAGAAAGCACCATTGTTTACCCAATGATTGACGCCAGAAGAATGGAAGTTTTTACACAAAAAATGACTTCTAATTTAAAGGTCGAAAACCCAATTGAAGCAATGATTTTAGCCGAAGATTCATTTGCTGATTCTCAACAAGAAATATATCTTTTTGGCGATGGAGCGAATAAACTTGATGGATTTATTACAAGCGAAAAAGTAATCATTTTTAAAAACATTGAAACAAGCGCAAAAGGTATGGAAGCAATTTCTTATCAAAAATATATCGAAAAAGACGTTGAAGATGTAGCCTATTTTGAACCTTATTATTTAAAAGAATTCATAGCTGTTCCAAGTAAGAAAAAACTGTTATGATAACAATTTACAAAGAGAAAATAAAAGCAGGAAACAATAAATTGGTGCATATTCCAATTTCTAAACTACCATCAGGAACGCAAATCAATTTAGAAGCTCATATTTTTAATGGTAAAAAAGAAGGTCCTACAATTTTATTTTCAGGAGGATTACACGGTGATGAAATTAATGGCATCGAAATCATAAGAAAAGCAATCGAATTAAAGTTATTTAACAATTTAGAAAAAGGAACAGTAATCGCAATCCCTGTTGTCAACACATTAGGCTTTATCAACTGTGAACGAGAAGCAAGCGGGAAAGACGTCAATAGAAGTTTTCCTGGTTCTAAAGCAGGGTCATTAGCCGCACTGATTTCACATACAATGACCCACGAAATATTACCAACAATCGATTTTGGAGTCGATTTTCATACAGGGGGAGCTAGCATACACAATTCACCACAATTAAGAATTAGTGCAGATGATGACAAAGCGATTGAAATAGCAAAACAAACAGCAATTCCAATATTAATTAAGAAAAGTACAATCGCAAAATCATTCAGAAAACAAGCTTTATTAAAAGGTAAGACTATTTTGGTTTTTGAAGGAGGGCAATCTCTTCGCTTAGATAAAGAATCAATCGATTGTGGAGTACAAGTAATTAAAAACTTACTAATTTCCAACCAAATGATAGTAGGAGATTTAGCAATAGAAGAACAATCTATTTTCGAATATTCTAGGTGGCAGAGAAGTTCTAAAGCAGGAATTTTTACAGCACATAAAAAAGCTGGTCAAAAAGTAGAAAAAGGAGAAGAAATAGGAGAAATAAATCAATTAAATCCCTTCTCAAAAACAAGAATAAAAGCTAAATATTCAGGTACTTTGATAGGGCTACGAAATAACCCTGTGGTGAACAAAGGAGATGCTTTATTTCATATCGCAATTAA
>WFNC01000316.1 GCA_015488785.1 Flavobacteriales bacterium
CAATTTTTGATGTCTTCTTTGTATCGAACAATCTCTTTCCGACATGTGGCAAACATTTCCGTGCTGATCAGCCGCAATTTGTATCTCAATATGACGTGGCTCTTCAATAAACTTTTCCATGTACATACCGTCATTTCCAAATGCTGCCGCAGATTCTTGTCTCGCCGAATGCCAATTGACATCTAGTTCTTCATCGTTCCAACAAACTCGCATTCCTTTTCCTCCACCACCGGCAGTCGCTTTTATCATAACAGGATAACCCACTTTTGCAGCGTTTTTAATGGCATCAGGTAAATCTTTCAACAATCCTTTTGATCCAGGAACTGTAGGAACCTTCGCTTTTATCATTGTAGCTTTAGCAGAAGCTTTATCTCCCATTCCATCAATGTGTTCAGGTAATGCCCCTATAAACTTGATGTTATGCTCTTGACATATTCTAGAAAAACTAGCGTTTTCAGAAAGAAAACCATATCCAGGATGAATTGCATCAGCATTTGTAATTTCAGCTGCTGCAATAATGTTAGGTATTTTTAAATAAGAGTCAGCACTAGAATTTGCTCCAATACAAACTGCTTCGTCTGCAAAACGAACATGCAAGCTTTCTTTATCTGCAATAGAGTAAACGGCAACCGTTTTTATCCCCATTTCTTTACAGGTTCTTATTACACGTAATGCAATTTCACCTCTATTGGCAATTAATATTTTTTTAAACATAATTTTTGTGTTTTAAGCTAGATTATAGCTTAATGAATCAAACAAGAATAAAAATATTCTTAAGAAGGGTCAACTAAAAATAAAGGCTGGTCAAACTCTACAGGAGTCGTATCGTCCACCAATACTTTTACAATTTTCCCACTTACTTCAGCTTCAATTTCATTAAACAATTTCATTGCTTCAACAATACAAATTGTATCACCTTCTTTTATGGTGTCACCAACCGAAACAAATGCTGGTTTATCAGGTGAAGGAGAACGATAGAAAGTCCCAATCATTTGAGATTTGATTGTAATATAATTATCTTCTACTTTCGCTTCTGGAGTAGCTACAACTTCTGCTGGAACAGGAACAGGAGCTGGAGCAGCAATAGGAGCAGCAACAGGCATAGCTTGTTGCATCGCCATAGGTACTTGTTGTTGAATTATTTGAGGCTCTTCCTTAAAGTTAGATTTCTTTTTTGCTAAATAATCTGATTTTATAACGATTTTAAAATCTTTATGCTCAATTTCTACCTCATTCACTCCTGCACGAGCAACAAATTTTATCAAATCTTGAATTTCACTAAGTTTCATATTCTTTATATTTTATAACTTCAAATTATTTAGAATGAAGTATCTGTGTTGTTTTAGACTCACAAAGGTATAAAAACCCTGCTAGTCTTATCTTAAATATCTTATTTTTTTGTTAACTATTCTTTTTCTTGTCGTTAATAAACAATAATTTTATGGGTGTGCCCTCTAAAAAAAAGAGGTCAGGCTATCCACTATATCTTTTTTGTGAAAAACAAAAAAGGATGCCGTTTCTATCCTTCACACAAACAATCGTTTTAGTTCGAACAAATCTACCCAATTGCCCATTTAATATAGATAGCTCCCCAAGTAAAACCTCCTCCAAAAGCAGCTAATATAATGTTATCTCCTTTCTTTAGTTTGTCTTCCCATTCCCACAAACAAAGTGGAATAGTACCTGAAGTTGTGTTTCCATATTTTTCAATATTTATCATCACTTTATCTTTAGAAAGTCCCATTCGTCGAGCTGTTGCATCTATAATTCTTAAGTTTGCTTGGTGTGGAACAAGCCAGGCAACATCATCAGAACTAAGGTTATTCTTTTTCATGATCGCCTCACTTACATCTGCCATATTAGTCACGGCAAATTTAAATACCGTTTTACCTTCTTGATGAACGTACATCGCAGGTGTTTCTACATTTTCTTTGGTTATTGGTGATAAAGAGCCTCCTGCATGTTGAATCAAAAATTCTCTACCTGCTCCGTCAACTTTCATTATCGAATCTTGTATTCCAAATCCTTCTTCGTCTGGTTCTAGTAAAACTCCTCCAGCTCCATCTCCAAAAATAATACAAGTAGCTCTGTCTGTATAGTCAATTACACTAGACATTATATCACCTCCTATTACAATAACTCTTTTAGCCGATTGATTTTCGATAAACTGTTGTCCTGTTGTTAGTGCAAACAAAAATCCAGAACAAGCAGCATTTACATCAAAACCCCAAGCATTTTTAGCGCCTACTTTATCACAAATAATATTAGATGTACTCGGAAAACGATGGTCTCCAGAAATTGTACCTACTATTATCATGTCTATGTCAAGTGGGGTTATCCCTTTTTTCTTGCAAATACCTTCAACAATTTCAACTCCTAAGTCAGAAAGAGCTTTGTCTTTATCGATTATACGGCGTTCTTTTATTCCCGTTCTAGAAACAATCCATTCATCGTTGGTATCTACCATCTTAGATAAATCTTCGTTTGTAAGCTTGTTGGGAGGAACTGCTCCGTGAACTGCTGTAATTGATGCTGTAATTTTTGTCATACGCTAAACTTGTTAAGGAATGTTTTCGAAATATATGAAATAATCATTTCTTTTCTCCTTCAATTCGCTTTAAAGGCGAAAAATACTAAGAAAATTTTTATTCAAGGGGTTATTCTCTAAAAACTAACTATTTTTACCCTGAATTAGAGCTTAAAAGACAAATTATGAAAACTATTTTAATTAAAAACGCTGTTTTAATAAACGAAAACAAAACTTTTGAAGGTAATTTATTAATTGAAGGTGATTTCATTAAAAAAATTAGTGTCCAACCAATTAATGAAGCTGGAATAGATGAAATTATAGATGCTAAGGGAAGTTTTCTAATCCCTGGGTTGATAGATGATCAAGTTCATTTTAGAGAACCAGGGTTAACACACAAAGCCAATTTAAGAACAGAATCTAGAGCTGCCGTAGCTGGTGGTATCACTTCTTTTATGGAAATGCCCAACACAGTTCCTAATACAGTGACGCAAGATTTGTTGCAAGATAAATATGATTTGGCTGCCGAAAGTTCGATTGCAAACTATTCGTTTTTCTTTGGTGCTACGAATGATAATTTAGATGAAGTGTTAAAGACCAATCCAAAAGATGTTTGTGGGATTAAAGTTTTTATGGGGTCATCGACTGGAAATATGCTTGTCGATAATCGAAAAACCTTAGACGGTTTGTTTTCTGAATGTGAATTGTTAATCGCTACGCATTGTGAGGATGAAGAAACAATTCAGAAAAACTTGGCTTATTATAAAGAAAAATATCATTCAAATATTCCAATTTCGGCTCATCCACTAATTAGAAACGTTGAAGCTTGTTACAAATCTTCTTCTATGGCAGTTGAATTGGCTACAAAACACAATGCAAAATTACACATTCTTCATATCTCTACAGAAAAAGAATTAGCTCTATTTGACAACTCAAAGCCTCTTTCAGAAAAGAGAATAACAAGCGAAGGTTGTGTCCATCATGCTTGGTTTTCCGATAAAGATTATGATGATAAGGGAACGTTTATAAAATGGAATCCTGCCGTGAAATCAGCAAGTGATCGTTTGGCGATTATCGAAGCTATAAATAACAATACAATTGATGTCTTGGCTTCTGATCATGCACCACATACTTTAGAAGAGAAAAATAATTCATATTTAAAAGCTCCATCTGGAGGTCCTTTGGTTCAGCACGCTTTATTGGCTTGGTTGGAGTTGGTAAAAGAAGGTAAGTTTACGTTAGAACACATCGTTCAAAAAACAAGTCATGACGTGGCTACACTTTTCGAAATTAGCAAAAGAGGTTATTTAAGAGAAGGCTACTTCGCCGATTTGGTTTTGGTTGATTTTGATAATGAATGGGAAGTAACCAAAGACAATATAATGTACAAATGTGGTTGGTCTCCTTTTGAAGGAACTCAATTTACAACTAAAGTAGAAAAAACGTTTGTAAACGGAACCTTGGTTTATGACAATGGAAATATAATTGAGGGTAGAAATGGAAAACGATTATTGTTTGAAAGATAATATACTTAATGCATTTAGCATTTTGAGAAAAAGAAATATTCAAGAAAGCGTAAAGCGATTTATTTTGAGTATTTACTGATAATGATTAAAATAATGAATATGAGAATAATAGCAATGGTTTTGCTTGTAAGTGTATTGTTTTTTGCTTGTGGTAGTAAAGAAAACAAAGAAGAGGAAAAGGAAGGGATTTTAAATAAAGAATTATTCACAAATTTGATGCTTGATGTTCAATTGGTGGAGGGACATCTCAATACCAATAGAGTCAATCAGGTTTTTGTGATCGATAGTGCAAATCACTATTACAAAGAGATTTTTTTGAAACACGGAATTACACTTGATCTTTATAAAGAAAATCTAAAGTATTATACTGCCCGACCAAAATTATTGGAATCGGTCTATATTGAAGTCGAAAAACAATTATTGGAACAAGAGAAAAAATATGTAGATGTATTAATCGATATTCCTGCAATTTCTCCAATCAACCGACCAACGCTAATTAAGATTATTAAGGAAGATACGTTGGCGTTAAGTTTAATCAACGACTCGACTTTAAGTTACGTCGAAATAAAAGATTCCATTTTTAGTCTTTTCAACGATTCAATTCTAAAGGAATACAATACAAATGTATTGTCTTTTCAGCAAAGTTTTAATGTTTCTACACATTCAAAACCTATGTTTAGATTGTTTAAAGGGCAGTTGAAAAATAAAGTAGAGAAAAGTGTTCTCAAAAACAAAAGATGAATTTTTCTATTTTTTTTTAATATTAAGTTAGAATAAAAAAAGGAGGTAATAAATAATTACCTCCTTTTTCTTTGAATAGTATTTTGTTATGACATTTGAGCATACAGTTCAGCTAATTGAGCAATGCGTTCAGCTTTTTCTGTGTCTTTTAATAACGAGTAGTTAAACGAGTTTTTAACCAATTGGTAAATATCTTCTTTCGTTAGGTTTAGTGCTTTTTGAATATCTTCGTAATTTTTATTTACCTGTCCTCCAAAATAAGCAGGGTCATCAGAATTTATTGTTACTTTCAAACCTAAATCCATCATCTTTTTTAACGGGTGATCTTTTAAATCTTTTACAACTTGTAAAGCCGTATTTGACAAAGGGCAAACAGTTAGTGCAATGTCTCTATTTATGATTTCTTCAATCAGTTTTGGATCTTGCAAAGCATTGTTTCCGTGGTCTATTCTCACGATGTTTAAAATGTCTAAAGCTTCCCAAATATAATCAGCGTCTCCTTCTTCTCCAGCGTGTGCCAAAGGAATGTATCCCATTTCTACAGCGGCTTTAAAAACATTTTTAAATTTACTAGGAGGGTTTCCTTTTTCAGAAGAATCTAATCCTACAGCTTTTATTTTCTCACGACACATTTTAGACTGTTCTAAGGTTTTAAAAGCATCTTCTTCTGACAAGTGTCTAAGAAAACTCATAATTAAAAATGAAGTAATTCCCCATTTTTTTTCAGCATCTTGAGTTGCTCTATAAATACCACTGACTATCGCATCAAACTGTACACCTCTTTCAGTGTGCGTTTGTGGATCGAACATAATTTCAGTGTGCGTTACATTTTGTTCTGCACATTTTTCAAGGTAAGCCCATGTTAAATCATAAAAATCATTCTCATGTAACAATACTCCTGCTCCTTGATAATAAATATCTAAAAAATCTTGTAAAGAGTCAAAATTGTAAGCTTTCTTTAATTCTTCTACATTTTTGTATTTTAAAGAAATGTTGTTTCTTTTGGCAAGTTTAAACAATAATTCAGGTTCAAGCGAACCTTCAATGTGTAAATGTAGCTCTGCTTTGGGTAGCGTTTCAATAAAAGTTTTCATTTTAATAATATATTTTGTTGTTAAATAAGGAGGTGTTTTATTCTGTTTTAGTTATGGTTTCCTTATATAATTTAAAGCTAACTAAAAAAAGTAATGTAGGCAAAGAAGATTGAAGAAAATGAGCAATTTCCATCGAAATTAAATAGTTTTTTTGCTGAAAAGAATAACCGAAATTTAGGTAGGTTAATCCATAAAAGAAAAGAGAAGAAAAAAGAAGTAAGGTGTAAGTTCCAATAAAATAATAAAATATTTTTTTTGTTTGATGAAAATAATAATTAATTAAGGATCCAAAACTTCCAAATACGACAATAAAGAAAAATGCTCCACACCATTTTAAGTTTATTAATTCTTGAATATTATAATTACCTATAAAGTATTCGAGCGTAGAGTCGGTGTAGTTGGCTATTGTAGCAGTACCTTCATCTGTCAAATGAACCAAATAATAAATTTGAAAACCAACATTTTTAAAAAAATAATCCCGCACAAAATCCAAATAGAATAAAGTTGAAATACTTAAAATTAAAACGATTGTTTTTATTGCCTTCTTCATAACTATTTCGATAGTTTAGAAAATTTATTTACCCATATATACCATAATCCAAATACAAGTCCATAAACTAATACTTGAAAAGTAATGTTGTGGTTAAAATCTAAATAACTAGGATTTTCTGCCGAAATAATTGTTAGTACAGCAATTCGTATGGCATTTGAAAGGTGTAAAATTAGTATGCCTAAAGGAATAAACCAGAGTTTATGAATCCACTTTCCTTGAAATGCTATAATAAAGATAGAAAACAAACCAAAAACTTTTATTCCATTACAAGGTTCTCCAATCCAAACACCATGATTGAAATAATTACCTTCTACCGAAGTTACCACAAAGTCGCTCGTAGCATCGAGGGTAGGAGTATAGCCTAATAGTTTAATAAAAACCATTGAAAAGTCCGCTAAATAGATTGATACTGCACGCTGTATGTCTGTGTTTTCTCCAAAAAGTGAGTTTAGTTCGTAGATGTTTTCATAAAAACTGAACCATAGTAC
>WFNC01000317.1 GCA_015488785.1 Flavobacteriales bacterium
AACTTCAATCAACTCAAAAGAAAATTGATTTGACAAGAAAGAAAATTGAAAGAAAATTTAAGTAAATATCAGATCTAAAATTGATTGACACTAAATACAATTTGAAAATAAAAAAGCCGTTAACTTTAAAAGTTAACGGCTTTTTTACGTAAAGAAAAACAAGAAGTAAGACGAGTCAATTTATTAAACACCAGTAACTTAAAAACTTTACCACCTGCATAAAATGTATCGTAATCAATAGCCTAAATCCAATTCTTTTTTTATATCTTTACAAAAAGATTCAAACAAAATGCCAACACAAACCAAAGAGAACTATCTAAAAGCGGTCTATTCTTTAAACCAAAAGAATGGCACAATTTCTATTACCGAATTATCCAAGGCGATGAATGTAAGCAAGCCAACAGCTAACAATATGGTAAAAAAAATGATGGGAAAAAATTGGGTGATTTATGAAAAATACAAACCGTTGGAATTAACCCAAAAAGGAAAAAAACTAGGCGCATTAATTGTTCGTAAACACAGGTTAACAGAAATGTTTCTAACAGAAGTTATGGGGTTTGGATGGGAAGAAGTTCACGATATTGCAGAAGAAATGGAACACTTAAATTCTGAAAAAATATTTGACCGAATGGATGAAATTCTAGGTTTTCCTACCACAGACCCTCATGGCTCTCCTATTCCCGATAAGGACGGAGTAATCGCCAAGCCGAACTATCTAAACTTAACAAAAATAAAGGAAGGTAAAAAAGTGAAAGTTTGTGCACTTACCAAAAGCTCTAAAGACTTACTTATCTTCTTAAATAAAAAGAATATAAAATTAGGCACAGAAATAGAAATTATTCAAATAGAAAACTTTGATAAAAGTATAGAGATAAAACTAAACAACACCGAAGAAACCATTCTTTCTTTTGATGTTTGCCAATGCCTCTTAGTCGAGTTGATTGATTAAGTCTATTTCAGAACAAATTAGTAAGCTTATTTCAATACGGCTTTATTAGAACTTATTCTTCAATTGCTTCACTCTAATCATCGCATTTTTCTTCGACTTGTAAGTTTCTTTTTGAAGAAGGCTCCAACTTTTATCCTCTTTTTGAAATGATTTTAAAACTTGTTCTAAGTTATCTGTAAAGCCGATTTTAGTTTGTCGCTTTTTTTTATTTGCTAAAACGTAAACAATCATTATAATAATTCTTCAATTATCTTTTCAATCGAATACCCTTCTGCTTCAGCCATATAGTTTCGAACCAAACGGTGACGAAGTATTGGAATTGCCACAGCTTTTACATCTTCTATATCTGGAGAATATTTACCATTTATCGCAGCATGACATTTAGCGGCTATAATTAAGTTTTGAGACGCTCTTGGACCTGCTCCCCAGCTCACAAATTTCTTCACTACTTCTGGAGCACTAGCATCAGAAGCCCTCGTTTTTACGCTTAATTTAACAGCGTATTCTAAAACGTTCTCTGGAACAGGAATTCTTCTAATCAAATCTTGAAAATAGATTATTTCTTCTGCATTCAAAACTTTTTGAGGTGCTGACTTATGATTTGCCGTTGTCATTTTTACTATTTCCAACTCTTCTTCATACGTAGGATAATCGACCCAAACGTTAAACATAAATCGATCTAACTGAGCCTCAGGCAAAGGATATGTTCCTTCTTGTTCAATCGGGTTTTGAGTCGCCAATACAAAGAATGGTTTATCCAATTCATAGGTATGTCCAGCGGTTGTCACCGATTTTTCTTGCATTGCTTCCAATAAAGCAGCTTGTGTTTTCGGAGGCGTTCTATTAATTTCATCTGCCAAAATTATATTAGAAAACAAAGGACCTTTTATAAATTTAAACTGTTTGTTTTCGTCCAATATTTCAGAACCAATAATGTCCGAAGGCATCAAATCTGGTGTAAATTGAATACGATTAAAACCTAAACCTAACGCATCAGCAATAGTATTGACCAATAATGTCTTTGCCAAACCTGGAACCCCAACAAGTAAACAATGCCCTTTACTAAAAATAGTAATCAAGACTTCTTTTACAACATCCTCCTGCCCTACTATTACTTTTGCAATCTCTTTGTTTAGCGCTTTATATTTCGTTACAAAAGCATCTAATCCTTCTACGTCTGATTTATACATATCTAATTTCTAAAATAATATTCTTAATTAATGATCTTTTGCAGCTGCTCTATCGTCTTTATTCGGGATAAAAGCATAAAATCCAAATCCAACCGAAAAATACTGAGTTGCGCCTTGTTCTTCAGAAGTGTTAACTCCAGGGTATTTATCTAAAGCGATAAGCGATAAATCCATATTCTTACTCGAAAAATTTGTTCCAATATAATTATAGTTTATATTCAAACCAAAGGCTAGCATATCTGTTGCTTTCAAATAAAACCCAACTTTTGGTTCAAAGTTTATACCGGCCTGTTTGTAAGGATTACCTAAATTACTTCTTGTCGTTATCATATTATAACCTACTTTTAGCTCTGTCTCTACATAAAATTGTTTGTCTTCTTCAAAAACTTTAGAAAAACTAACAAAAGGATTCAATATACTCATCTTTCCGTGTACATCTCCCGAAAATTGATTCACATCAATATCCCACAACCCATATTTGAATCC
>WFNC01000318.1 GCA_015488785.1 Flavobacteriales bacterium
ATTGAAGCAGCCGGTGGTAAAGTTGAACTAATTTAATTAATTGATTTTTCATGAAGAAGTTTGTAGATACAATTAAAGCAATATGGAGCATTGAAGAGCTTCGAAAAAAAATAATCTTTACACTGGGTTTAATTTTGGTATATCGTTTTGGCGCTCAAGTTTCATTGCCCGGTATAGATCCGACGCAATTGGCCAATTTGCAACACCAAACCGCTGATAATACATTGTTAGATTTGTTAAACCAATTTACCGGTGGTGCTTTTTCAAGAGCTTCTATCTTTGCTTTGGGTATTATGCCTTATATCTCAGCTTCTATTGTTGTGCAGTTAATGGGTATAGCAGTCCCTTATTTGCAAAAATTACAAAAAGCCGGAGAAAGTGGTCATAAAAAAATCACACAAATAACCCGTTGGTTGACCATTGCTGTAACTTTGATTCAAGGCCCGAGTTATGTTTATAATTTATATAACCAATTGCCAAAGAGCGCTTTCTTAATTGAACAAACTTGGTTGTTTGTTACGATTTCAGTGGTCATCTTATCTGCAGGAACTATTTTTGCAATGTGGCTTGGTGAAAAAATAACGGATAAAGGAATCGGGAACGGTATTTCATTATTAATTATGGTAGGGATTATTGCCAGAATGCCTTCTGCATTTCTACAAGAATTCGCTTATCGTGTGACCAATCAAAATGGTGGCCCGATGGTTTTATTATTTGAAATAGTAGTTTGGTTACTAGTTATAGCAGCCAGTATTATGTTGGTGCAAGCTTATCGACCTGTTCCGGTACAATATGCCCAGCGGACTGTTGGTGGAGGCTATGAAAAAAATATATTTGGAGCCAGACAATATTTACCTTTAAAATTGAATGCTGCAGGCGTTATGCCTATCATTTTTGCACAAGCATTGATGTTTTTTCCCGGCATGTTAGCTTCCTTGTCCGATTCCGATTGGGCGATGAGCCTAAAAGCCACTTTTGGCAATATGTTTGACCCTTGGTACAATGTTGTATTCGCTATTTTGATTATCATATTTACTTATTTTTATACGGCTATTACAGTTCAAACGACTAAAATTGCTGAAGATTTAAAAAGAAGTAATGGATTTATTCCCGGGGTGAGACCCGGAACAGATACAGCTAATTATTTAGATGATATTTTATCTAAAGTAACCTTACCGGGTTCTATCTTTTTAGCGTTGATAGCAATTTTTCCTAAATTTGCTTATTATTTGTTCCCCGGTATGCAAATCTCCTGGGCTATGTTTTATGGTGGCACCTCACTATTAATCTTAGTTGGCGTTGCTATGGATACCATACAACAGGCAGAGGCTTATTTATTGAATCGTCATTATGATTCCTTGATGAAATCCGGACGAAAAAAATAACCAAATATGGCAAAGCAACCCGCAATAGAAGTTGATGGCATCATCAAAGACGCATTGTCTAATGCAATGTTTAAAGTAGAGCTCGAAAATGGTCATGTGATCACAGCTCATATATCCGGTAAAATGAGAATGCATTACATTCGACTTTTACCCGGCGATAAAGTAAAAGTTGAATTAAGTCCTTATGACTTAACTAAAGGAAGAATAACCTATAGATATTAAAAATTATTGCGATTGCATTTTTTAAAATACAATCGTCAAATTTAAAAAGATATGAAATCATCTTGATTAAAAATCATTTAATCTATAAGGAAATGATTTTGTAATCATCAAATCTTATATCTGACCGTAGTGTTAAAATAAAAAATAAACAGATGAAAGTAAGAGCATCAATAAAAAAAAGAAGTCCTGAAGACAAAATTGTCAGACGAAAAGGACGTTTGTATGTTATTAATAAAAAGAATCCGAAACATAAACAAAGACAAGGATAATTATGGCAAGAATAGCAGGGGTAGATTTACCAAAGAATAAACGCGGCGTTATAGCCTTGACCTATATTTACGGTATAGGCAATTCAAGAGCCAAAGAAATTTTGGCCAAAGCCGGCGTAGATGAAGATAAAAAAGTAAAAGACTGGAATGATGCCGATATTGCAGGGATCAGACAAGCAATTGCCAATTACAGAATCGAAGGAGAATTGCGTTCTGAAGTGCAATTGAATATCAAACGTTTGATGGACATCGGCAGTTACCGAGGTATCCGACACAGATTAGGCTTACCCTTAAGAGGACAAAGAACCAAAAATAACTCTCGTACTAGAAAAGGGAAAAGAAAAACTATTGCCAACAAGAAAAAAGCAACTAAATAAAAGTAAGTAGATATTATGGCTAAGAATAATAAATCAGCTAAAGCAAAAAAAAGAAAGGTTAAAGTTGAGCCTAATGGTAAAGCTTTCATACAAGCAACCTTTAATAATGTTATTATTTCTCTTGCTAATAAACAAGGAGAAGTAATTTCTTGGTCTTCTGCCGGAAAAAACGGTTTTAGAGGTTCTAAGAAAAACACCCCTTATGCTGCACAAGTAGCTGCCGAAGATGCTGCTAAAGTTGCTTATGAAGCAGGCTTAAGACGTGTCAAAGTTTACGTCAAGGGACCCGGTAATGGTAGAGAATCTGCCATTAGAACTATCCATAATAGTGGTATTGAGGTAGTTGAAATAATTGATGTAACACCCATTCCTCATAATGGATGTCGCCCACCTAAAAGAAGAAGAGTATAATAAATTATTGAATTATGGCGAGATATACAGGACCAAAGACAAGAATTGCCAGAAAATTTGGCGAAGCTATTTATGGTGAGGATAAACACTTTGAAAGAAGAAAATATCCCCCCGGACAACACGGAAATAATAGAAGAAGAGGTAAAAAATCACAATATGCCATTCAGTTAACTGAAAAGCAAAAAGCGAAATATACTTACGGTATTTTAGAAAAACAATTTAGAAACTTATTTGAAAAAGCATCCCGTCAAGGTGGTAATACAGGGGAAGTCCTTTTGCAATTGGTAGAATCAAGACTCGATAATGTTGTTTATCGTTTTGGTTTGGCGCCCACCAGACGTGCTGCACGTCAATTAGTTTCTCACAGACATATCACTGTTAACGGTGAAGTGGTTAATATCCCTTCTTACCAAGTAAACCCCGGCGACGTGGTAGGTGTCAGAGAAAAATCAAAATCATTATTGGTGATTAATGATTCTTTAGATCAAAATAAATCAAGTTATGAATGGTTAAAATGGAATCCTGAAAAAATGGAAGGTGAATTTGTAAACCGACCTGAACGTGTTCAGATTCCTGAAAACATTCAAGAACACTTGATTGTCGAGTTATACTCTAAATAATAATAAAATATTTATGGCAATATTAAATTTTCAAAAACCGGATAAAGTTCTTCAGATTCATACTGATAATTACACCGGAAAATTTGAATTCAAACCGCTGGAACCCGGATATGGCTTGACCATTGGCAATGCCCTAAGACGTGTGTTGCTGTCATCCCTTGAAGGATATGCGATTACTTCTTTACGTATTGAAGGTGTTGATCACGAATTCACTTCTATTGACGGTATCGTTGAAGATGTCACCAAAATTGTTTTAAACTTAAAACAAATACGGTTCAAAAATCAAGTTGATGGGATTGATAGTGAGACCGTAAAAGTCTTGATTTCCGGCAAGGAAATATTAACTGCCGGTGATTTGCAAGAGTTTATCTCAGGTTTCCAAGTTTTAAATCCCGATTTGGTCATTATGAATTTAGACCCTAAAAAAAGTCTAAATTTTGAATTTACCATCGAAAAGGGTCGGGGCTATGTTAATGCTGATGAAAATAAAAAACAGGATGTTGCTTTTGGAACAATTTTCTTAGATTCTATTTTCACACCTATCAAACACGTTAAATATAGTGTTGAGGATTTTAGGGTAGAACAAAAAACGGATTATGATAAGTTAATCATTGAGATTGATACCGATGGTTCTATTCATCCAAAAGATGCCTTAACAGAAGCTGCTAAAATTTTGATTCAACATTTTATGCTTTTCTCTGATGAACGCATCTCAATAGATGATGATGTGACTGCAGATACCGAAAGTTATGATGAAGAATCCTTGCATATGCGTCAGTTGTTGAAAACCAAATTAGTCGATTTGGACTTATCGGTTCGGGCTTTAAATTGTTTAAAAGCTGCTGATGTGCAAACTTTGGGCGAATTGGTTCAATACAATAAATCCGATTTGATGAAGTTTAGAAACTTTGGCAAAAAATCAATGACCGAATTAGAAAAATTGGTTGATAAAAAAGGTCTTACTTTCGGTATGGACCTTTCAAATTATAAATTAGAAGAATAATATAGAAGATATAGGTTATGAGACACGGAAAGAAATTTAACCATTTAGGAAGAAAATCAGCGCACAGAAAAGCTATGTTGGCAAATATGGGTAGTTCGTTGGTGAAACATAAAAGAATTAATACAACAGTTGCAAAAGCTAAAGCATTGCGTGTATTTTTAGAACCTTTGATTACAAAATCTAAAAATGATACCATGCATAATAGACGTGTTGTATTCAGCTATTTGCGTGATAAAAATGCTGTAACAGAGCTCTTTAGAGAAATATCGACTAAAGTTGCTGACCGCCCCGGTGGCTATTTGCGCATCATCAAACTCGGAAACAGATTAGGTGATAATGCAGATATGGCTATGATAGAATTTGTCGATTACAATCCGACTTACAATGAAGAAAAAGCCGGTAAAAAGAAAACAAGACGAAGAAGAAAGAAAAAAACAACTGCCGCAGCTACTGCCGAAGTTGAAGCACCAGCAGCAGAAAAATCAGAAGAGAAATCAGCTGAATAATTTCTTAATAATATTTTTAC
>WFNC01000319.1 GCA_015488785.1 Flavobacteriales bacterium
CAACATTTCAGACATTTAATCGAGTTTTATATCGAAATAGAAAAAGGAGTGAGCCAAAAAGAAATTTGCTACGATAGACGGTCGAGAGATTTGAGAATAGAATCTAATCGTGGGTATGCAATCGAAACAATCAATAAAATAGAAACATTTTTAGATACAATAACAAGCGATTTAGAATTATCGTTTATTGCAAATTATACAACGGATAAAAATAGTGAGGAAAAAATAAATTCGTCGCTTTATAGAGAGTTAGCTTACGGATTGGAACATACGATTCACCATTTGGCGATTATAAAAATAGGATTGGTTTCGATGGGAATAGCTGTCGATGAAAATTTGGGAGTAGCTCCTTCAACCGTTAGAAACAATTTAGCATGTGCACAGTAAGTTTTTATAAAAATGGAAATGGAGATGCTGTTCTGACATCCAATAGAGACGAAAAAGTTCATCGTCCAACCGTTGCTCCAACGATTTATAATGTAGGAGGAACAGAAAGTATTTATCCCAAAGATGAAGTTGCTGAAGGAACTTGGATTTCGGTCGATGAAAATCAGACCATTTACTGTTTGCTAAACGGAGGCTTCAAAAAACATATTTCTACAGGAAACTATAAAAAGAGTAGGGGATTGATTATTTTGGATTTGATAAAAATTGGAAGCTTCGAATTTTTCTATCAAAATTATTATTTTGAGGGATTAGAGCCATTTACTTTAATCGTTTTTGAGGAAGAAAAATTGGTGGAATTGAAATGGGATGGAGAAAATAAATATTTGAAACGCCTAGCAACAAATCAACATTATATTTGGTCTTCGGCAACCTTGTATAGCGAGCAAGAAGCGACATTAAAATCGAGTTGGTTTGATGAATTATTTGGAAAACAAACACCAACGCAAAGAGAAGTGTTTGAAAGACACAATTCTTCGGAAAAACAAAAAGGATTCTTACTCGAAAAAGACGATTTAACACGTACAGTTAGTGTTTCTCAAATCGTAGTTTCGAATCAAAAGAGTACATTTTATTATTTAGATTTACTCAATGAAAATGAATTGACCATAAAATTAGAAAAAAAGACAATTACAATATAAAAAATGCAACAAGAATACGCCCTTATATTAGCTTGGCCAGAAACCAAATGCAAGCAAGCAGGAGCTTGGTATGATGGAATCATGAACATTGTCGGGTTTAGTAAAAAAGGTTATTACAAAGTTGGTCATGCCGCAATTGTTCTAATTGACTCGAAAGGTAAACCGTTCTATTTTGATTTTGGACGCTATCATGCTCCATTTGGAAAAGGTAGGGTTAGAGATGTTTCTTCAGATTATGATTTAGCTTTGAAAACAGCGGTGTTATTTGATGAAGGAAACCCTCAAAATATGGATGAATTAATCATCGAATTGCAAGCAAAAAAAGCTTGCCACGGCGACGGTAAATTAGAAGCTTCGTTAGTCAAAATTGATTTTAATAAAGCTTTTGAGGAAGCAAAAAAAATGCAAAGCCAAACTTTTATTTCTTACGGACCTTTTATTTATAAAGGAACGAATTGCTCTCGGTTTGTAAAGTCAGTAGCGCACAAAGGAATGTCATTCTCTTTTAGAAAACTATTCCTAAACACTCCTTTAATGCTCACTCCAACTCCAATGTGGAATGTTCGTATTGGGAAAAAACAAATTAATAACGTTTATGAAGACCTTGTTTACAAAGAAGAAATTGCAATTGCCTGAGGTATTAGATCAACCAGCAATTCCATCAAATATAAGTTCAAATGCTAAATGGTTGGCAGGCGAAGGAGCAGGTTCTTGGTTTGCCTTTGATATTATAGATGTCGATCAGATAACGGTTTCTCGATTTTCGCCACAAGGTATTTTTGAATGTAGAGAAACTTTCGATTTTCCTTCCGTTTTTAACCTAGAAAAGGAATTTAGTGTAACTTACCCTTCTTATTGCAGTGTAGTAACTGTTGTACAAGATGGCGTAAAAATAACTTTAAATAAAATTTAAGAACGAAAATGATATTAGAAAAAATAGACAAAGTCCCAAGTTTTAAGCATAAAGACTTACAGAATAAAGAAGTTAATATTGTTGATTATAAAGGAGAAAAGGTATTGCTTTCTTTTTTTAGAGATGTAAGTTGCCCGTTTACCAATCTTTGGATAGAAGGGCTAAATATGCATAAAGACTATTTTGAAGAAAATGGTTTGAAGGTCATTGGAGTTTTTAATTCTTCTAAGAAGGAGATTGAAGCTTCAAAAATTAAAGATAAATTGTATTATCCAGTTATCGCAGACCCTAAACTAAAGTTGTACAAACAATTTGGAATCAGTGAAATAGAAGAAGGAAAACCAAAATCAAATTTGACTGTTGGGAAAGTTTTTTCTTTAATCAAGTCAGGAAATTTATTTATGAAGACTAAAAGTACAATCCTGCCAGCTGAATTTTTGATTGATGAAAATCAGAAGATTTTTAAAGCACATTACGGTAAGAGTTTTGATAGTCATATTGATAAGAAAGAAATAATAAAATGGATTAAACCAAAATTGTAAATTATGAAAGGATTAAAAATAGTTTTTGCAGCATTATTAGTTTTTGTTTTAGCTAGTTTTCGTTTAGCGCCTAACCCAAAAGAAGATTTAGGAATAAAGTTTTTTCACGGAACATTTGAACAAGCTAAACAATTGGCAAAAGAAGAAAATAAATTGATTTTTATGGATGCTTATGCCAGCTGGTGTGGTCCTTGTAAAATGATGGCTAGAGGAACGTTTAAAAAAGAAGCTGTAGGAACATTTTTTAATGAAAATTTTATCAACTTAAAAATAGACATGGAAAAAGGGGAAGGTCCTCAATTGTCAAGAAAATTTGGGGTAAGCGCTTATCCTACTCTAATTTTTATAAATAGTAAGGGAGAAGAAGTTGCCAAAACGCTTGGTTATCACTCAAAATCAGCATTGTTGGAATTGGGCGAATTAGTTGTATCTTCACGAAAATAAAAAATAAAAGGATGATTAAAATATTGATACCATTTGTTGCCATTTTTACATTTGCATCTTGCTCCTCAGCGCCTGAAAAAAGCAATGGAACAGAAGAGAATAATGCGGCTTCGGAAACAGTAAAGCATGAAGTTGAAATTGAAAAGGAGGCTCCTAAATTCGAAACGTCAAGTATGATAGAAGATTCTGTGGTAACAACTGTGGTAGAAAAATCTGCTGAAATTGAGTTAGAAAAAGTAGAAGTAAACCAAGTAGATAAAGCAGAAGAGATAAAAAATGCACCTTCAAAACCCACAAAAATAGTAGATGAACATCTAATAGAAAAAGAAGATTTGAAAGTAGCGGAAGTTGCAGAAATTGAACCTCCTGTAATCGAAATTTCGGTTAGTCATTCTATTTGGAATACGTTATTACAAAAAAATGTTTCGTCTGCTGGACTTGTAAATTATAAAGGGTTTAAAGCTGATAAATTAGAATTAGAAAAATACATCGCATTATTAAAATCTAAATCTCCAACCAAAGATTGGTCTAAAAATGAAAAACTAGCTTATTGGATTAATGTTTATAATGCTTTTACAGTTCAGTTAATCGTCGCTAATTATCCATTGAAAAGCATAACCGATTTAAACAAACCTTGGGATCAAAAAATAATAGATATTGTAGGAACAAAATATAGCTTGGGAGATGTAGAGAATAATATTCTTAGAAAAATGAATGAGTCTAGAATTCATTTTGCCATCAATTGCGCTTCCTATTCTTGTCCTCGATTATTGAACGAGGCTTTTACAGCAGATAAACTAAATTCTCAATTGAGAAAAGTAACAAAATCATTTTTTAATGATGCAACTAAAAACGATTTAAGCGGAAATCCGATTAAAATATCAAAATTATTCGAATGGTATAAAGGAGATTTCTCTGGAGGTAATATTTTAGAATACATTAATAAATACAGCGGTAAAACAATTTCGGCAGACACTAATATTGAGTATTTGGAATACAATTGGAGTTTAAATGAATAATGAAAAAGAAACATTAATCTTTGTTTACAATGCCAACAGCGGATTGTTTAGTAAAGCGACTGATTTTGCACATAAAATAATTAATCCCTCAACATACGAATGTTCACTTTGTAGTTTGACCTACGGTAACTTTAGAATGGAAAAACAATGGGCTAGTTTTATTGAAAACTTAGATTTTGATGTTCAATTTAGTTATAAAAACAAAATAGATTTAGGTCATTTAGAAAAAGAAAAATTTCCTATGCTCTTAATCAAAAATAAAGCAGAAAAGCTGAAAATATTACTGTATTCAACTGAAATTGAAGCACAAAAAAACTTAGAAAGTTTAATTCATTTAGTAGAAAATAAACTTTTGTACCTAAAGGAGTCAAAATAATTAAATTAAATAACGAAAGATTCTATCCACTTTGCTATCTTTGATTTTATGGAAGTGTTGAAGTATGTTTTTTTATTAGGAATTGTTTACATTGTGTTTGCAATTCTGTGGTTTTTCATCTCTGGTTTACCAAAATTCCTGACAGGAGCATTTAAGAATAATTCGGTTACAAATTATATTTTCAAAATTCTTCAATACTATTTTTTGGCTGCACTAACTGCGCTCCAAACAGTTTCTTTTATTTCTGATAATGGAATAGAAAATACAAGTATTCCATTTTACATTACTTTAGGAGCCATTGTTTTATTCTTGTATTTAGCAGGTAAAACAGACAAAGCTATAATGAGTGTGCAAGTACAATCTGCCAAGGGGATTATTAAATTAGGAGGAGCATTAAAATATGAACCTCATATCGTAGGCGTATCAATTATTATTTATCTTTTGTCTTTTACATCTCCAACGTTAGTTAATAATTCTTTTAATGTCTTGTTGCATAAAGGAATTCTTAATTTTTACGATACATTTTTTATCGGATTTATACTTTCTATTGTTGGTTTTTTCTTTCTTTTTTCGATGTTGTCAAGAGGATTTAAAGCCACAGGAAGACTAGTTGAATTTATCAATCATGTAATTACAGGAAAGCCATTGTCTAAAAGAGAACCTGAAAAACAAAATCCATTCAATAATATGGGAGGATTTGGAGAAGGAAATAATCCATTTAATTTTAATAATAATTTATTTAATCAATCTACAGACGCTAAAGAAGAAGAAATAGATGACGATGAATATGTTGATTTTGAAGAGATAGATGACGACGAATAAAGTTTGTAATGGAGTTAATCTTCAGTGAAATTCCAACAGCAGCAGCGTTTTAGTAAGAAAAGAATAGTATTTAAAATAGAAGAATGAAATTAGTAGCAAGAACATTAGCAGGACTAGAAGAAGTTTTAGCCAAAGAAATTGAAGAAATAGGCGGAACGGATATTGAAATATTTAACAGAGCAATTGAATACCAAGGCGATGTACGTTTAATGTATAAAAGTAATTTGTGGTTGAGAACAGCAATTGATGTACTGTTACCTTTGTCTAAATTTACCGCCAATAGTGAAGAGGAGTTGTATGAGAAAGTTCAAAAAATAAACTGGAGTAATTACATTACATCAGAAAAAACATTTTCAATTACGCCAATCGTTCATTCATCGGTGTTTACCCATTCTCACTACGCTTCTTTAAAAGTAAAAGATGCAATTGTAGATCAATTGAGAGAGAAAAAAGGAAGAAGACCAAACGTAAATACCGAGAATCCAGATGTGAAAATCATGTTGAGAATATCGGAAAACAAATGTTCAATTCTATTAAATAGCTCAGGACAATCATTATTCAAAAGAGGATATAGAACTTATGGTGGAGAAGCTCCAATAAATGAAGTTTTGGCAGCAGGAATTATTGGACTTTCAGAATGGGATGGTAAAACACCATTTGTAGATCCAATGTGTGGTTCTGGTACGTTTCCAATTGAAGCAGCAATGAAAGTTAGAAACGTAGCTCCAGGAATCATAAGAGAAGAATTTGGATTTATGAGTTGGTTAGATTACAGAGAAGATATTTGGGAGTTGCTACAGTATGAGGCAAAATTTGCTGTAAAATCGAGTAAGACAAAAATATTTGCTTACGATAAGTCGCGCCAAACAATTAGAACTGCTGAAATGAATGCGGATTCTATAGAAGAAATAAAAGGAGCGATTGATTTTGAAATGAAAGATTTCTTCAAAAGCGAAAAACCGACAGAAGATGGGATTATTATCACCAATCCTCCTTACGAAATTAGAATTAAAACCAATAATATAGAAATGTTTTACGAGTTGATTGGTAATACGTTAAAGCATAAATGGACTGGTTATGATGCTTGGATTATTTCTTCAAATTTAGACGCGTTAAAAAGACTAGGTTTAAGACCCAAAAAGAAAATTCCATTGTTCAATGCTCAGTTGGAAAGTAAATTAGTTCATTTGCCATTGTATATGGGAAGTAAAAAAGCAAAGAAAAATACGGAAGAAGAATAGATTTAACTATAGTTCTAAATAATAGAATCCCCTTTTTGTAGAAACAGAAAGGGGATTTTTTTTTTGCTCTATTCTTTCGAGAAGTAAATCTGGAATTACATTAGGTGTTTATTTTGTTTTAGTGTTTTTTATTTAGATTTTATAATGTTTAATCGATTAATAAGTAGTAACTTTGTTTTTATGACGAAAACAATAACATTATTCAAGATTATTCAAGATTATTTTACTGATAAGTACTTTGTTCTTACTTGATAAGCAAATAACAGCTCAAGATATTGATGAGAAATACACGCATTACTTTAAAGATGCTACGAGTTTCAAAAATTCGGACGTACAAATAGAGATAAAAAACATCTACAAAAAGTAATTTTAAAATAATATTTTAACCAACCCTTATAGTAAATTAAACACTTGTTATAAGGGTTTTAC
>WFNC01000320.1 GCA_015488785.1 Flavobacteriales bacterium
GCACACAAATTTATAAAAATAATAACTTGTGCGTAAAAAAGACAAGGCTAAAAATGAATATAAACATAGACCGGCATAAAAGTTAAGTTCGGTTGGCGGATCTCCTGACGGAGCTAGCCAATCTCTCTAAACTTTCATTTTGTTCTATATTTACATCCATTTAAAGGCCATTTAAATTCCGTTCAAAATTCAGATTTTTCTTTCTTTGGGAAAAGAGGCGGATAAGTATATTACATTTTATATCTGACTAGTGTCTTTATGAACAAAAAGAGCAAGTAAATTATTACTTGCTCTTTTTGTCTTAAATTTAAATCGTTTTTAAGTTTTAATTACCGATGACTCCATTTCCAGCAAAAACACCTTCTTTATAAATATCAATGTGATCTAGTAAACCAAACTCATCGTACAAATAATGTTTTCCATTGTATAAACGGCTGTTTTTAAACTCACCTTCCATCAATATGTTCTTATCACTGTCGTAAGTAATGTGATGTCCATCAACAATGTCCTTACCTGCTTTACCTCCTTGTGCTTCGTTTTCTGTTCCGCCAGCTTTAGGTCCTTTAACTTCCTTTTTAGGTGTCTTAGGTACGTAAGCAGGGTTCACTCGTTCAAATTTTTCTTCTGCAGTAACCGCTCCTCCTGTAAAGTCTTTTTTGATTTTTACATCTCCATTTTCAAAAAACCAAGTTGCTTCTCCTTCTTCTACACCATCTACGGTTGAAAATTCAAGTTCTTTTTGTCCGTTTTCGTAAAAGTATTCAACTTTTCCTGTCGATTTTCCTTCTTCAGAAAAAACTTTCTTTTTCATTAATTGACCATTCTCATAGTACATTTCATAAGTCCCGTTTTGTTTTCCGTTTCCCCATGAACTTTTTTCTTCTACATTACCATTTTTAAAATAAGTAACGTAGTCTCCACTTGGGCGACCTCTTTTGTAAGTTATTTCGCTTCTTAATTTTCCTGTTTTCCAATACTTTTTCCAAAGTCCTGTTTTTCTACTTCGAACAAATTCACCTTCTTCAACTTTTGCATCAGGGGCAAATCCTTTTTCTTTACTCATACTTCCTGTAATAATCCAATATCCTGTCTTTTTACCTTCCTCATCTATTTGGTTGATATCTTGAGGACTTACAGCAAAAAAAGAATTTGTAAAAGCTACAAGAAGAATTAAAACGATATTTTTTATATATGTACTCATAAGAATCTTTTTTTCTTTAATACAAAGAAAGCAATTTTAATTTATTAGTGCTAAATTAATTGATGAACGTATCGTATTATTTGATGAAAATTTATAGAACTGTTTTTTTTTATTTTTCTTGCAATTAAATTTTACTGTTTTTACAACTGTTAATAACATAAGAATGAATGCTTTATTCTAATTCATCTTAAAAAGTCGAATAATTAAAGTTTCTAATAATAAAAAGAATAAAGCGCCAATTATAAAAAGTTTCCAATAAGTCTTTTCTTTTAGAATGTTAGTTAATCCGTTTTCATTAAAACTCTGAGCATTGTTCCGAATAGAGAAATTATTCGCCAATCCCAATTTTTCTATTTCCTTTAAAAGTTCTTCTTCGGTATAAAAAGTTGTTTCGGATTCCATTCTACTATAATTGTAGGCTAGCGGTTTAAGTAACTTGTTTTGATGTAAAAGCAAATAATGATTAGCGATAGAAATATTATGATGAAGATCTAAACTCGTGGTTGTTTTTGTTTTAATAACCTCAGGTATGAAAGCTAAATCACTTGTATTACTTTTTATTTGTAAATCTCCTGCAAAATAATTGTTTTGAGGTAGCTCAATCAGCTCGTTTGCTCCAATTGTATATTCTAAAGGTGAAATAAATTGACTGTTTTCGGCAATCTTTAAGAGAATTGGAACAAATAAAGCATGCTGATGAAAAGAGGATTCACTCAAAGGGCTTGCAATAAAATAAAATGCTCCTTTATTTATTTTAGAAACGGTTAAATAGGGGATGTCATTTTCTAATGTTAATATATTCTCTGTTCTAGATTGTGTTCTATAACTAACAGGATAAAAAGCGTTTACGAAAGGTAAATCTATATTTCTGGGAATTTGGTTAAAGACATTGTTAAAAATATAATGTGCTTTATTTATTCGTTTCACTTTTGTTTTAGAATTACGAATCGAATTGAAATTTGCTTTTACTATACTTGCAAAGAAAGTCTGATATGAATTCAAATCAATGTTTTTACTTGGTGTCAACAATACATTTCCTCCAGAATTTAAGTAGTTATCGAGTTCATTTTTTAACCCCGAAGAGATAGTACTAATTCCATCTAATATTAATAAAGAATAATTGTTTAAACTAGAATAATCGACAGAAGAAAAATTCTCTACCGAAACGTTATAATTTTCAGTATTGTTATACACCGCTAATATTCCTTTGGTTGTATCTTGATTCTTTTTATCTGATAAATAGAGTATAGGTGTTTTTTGCTCTATTTGATAAGAAAAATAAAAAGTATCGTCAAAAACTAAATCGGGCTCAGGATAGTCTGATAAATAAACTGCTCCAAGTTGAACTCCTTTGTTTTGAATCGAATAATTTATCGATACGGTTTTTGAAGTGTTTTCGCTGATCGTTTCATTTATCAATCCTTTTATTTTATCATTTATTTTTAAATTTACTTTTGTCGTAACTTCATTTTGAGAAAGATTTACAATTCTTATAAATAATTTTTCTTCAATATTTGCTTGTCTTAGTGGGGAGTCAAACCAAACACTATCAATATAAATATTGGCTTTTTCTTTTTGATGAAAAGGAATTAATTGAGTCGTAATGGTCGTATCTTTTTCTATAGAAGCGAAGTCGAAACTATTGACTTGAAAATCGGATAGCCAATAAGCTAATTTATTGCCTTTAAAATCATGAATCAAATCTTTTTCTCTTTCTTGAATTTCATTAATGTTTCTAGCAGTAGAGCTAATCTTAACTTCATCTATTAATTCAATTACTTCTTCTCGACTAACGATTCGTTGGTGATTGACTTTAAAATCATTTGTGAGTAAAATAAAATTATCAGAAGCAGCATAACTTTTAGCAATAGAACGTGCCGAAGATTTTGCTAAATCAAATAAGTAGCCTTCGTCAGATTTTACATCCATACTTTGGGAATTGTCTAAGTAAATTGCAATAACCTTATCTGTCATTTTCTTCATGTTGTTGACAGGGAAGTAAGGTTGGCAAAATGCCAAGACTAGTAATATAATTGCGACTATTCGAGTTGCAAGTATTAAAAGGTGTTTTAATTTGGATTTGTTTTGCGTTTCTAGTTTAACCTCCTTTAATAATGCAACATTAGAAAAATATTCTTTTTTAAATTTCTTAAAATTAAAAAGATGTATTATAATAGGTATAAGAACAGCGAATAAAGCCCACAGAAAATCTAGATATAATAATTTCATAGAATAAGCAAACTTACTTATTTATACTTAAATTTGATAATGTTTTTGTTTTTATTCTGTTTATGCAACTATTTTTTTTAAAA